>CBKWTF010000001.1:0-26616 GCA_966677695.1 uncultured bacterium
GTGGCAGGAACCGCGCGCATCACCGGCGCTTCGGTCTTTGACTCGACACTTTCCGCGTCGGGTGCGGTGACGTTCTCCTCATCGCTCGGAGTGACCGGACACGCGACCCTTGCAACGGCATCATCCACCAGCCTCACCGTTTCCGGAAACTCATATCTCGGCACGGTGCAGAGCGGAACGTGGAACGGAAGTACGATCTCCTCGACGTATCTGGACAGCTCGCTTATTCTCTCGAGCGAGATTGATTCCTCGTCGGAGTTGGCGGGAATAGTGAGCAATGAGACGGGATCGGGATCTCTCGTCTTCGGAACATCTCCGACCTTTACCACGAACGCGAACTTCTTCGGCGACACGATTTCTGACTTCACCGGTACGGGACTCGTGCTTTCCGGATCAACGCTGACGGTCTCGACGTCGTCGCTTGGCATCACGAGCTCGCAGTGGACGACGAGCGGATCAGACGTCTACTACTCTGCAGGTAAGGTGAGCGTAGGAACGACGACTCCCGCTACGGGTGCGCAGGTGAGCATATACGGAAATTCCTCGATCGGTCTGCATGTAACCAGCGGGTCGGGAAGCGGAAACCTGTATGGTGTCTATGCGGTGGCACCGTATGCGGCTGAAGGAATTTCGACAGGCGTATATGGCGAGGGTGCCGACGTCGGAATTTCCGGCTACAGTGAGTTCGGCAACGGAGTTTACGGAGGAAGCGACAACGCGGCTGGAGTTTCTGGTTCTGGACTGTACGGTGTGTCCGGTAGCTCAAACAATGCGTCTGGCCGAGCGGGATATTTCAGTCAGTCGAACGCAAGCGGCTACTCTCTCTATGCCACAGGAGGAATCAATTACATCCAGAACAGTCTCGGAATCGGAACTTCGACGCCCGCAGCAAAGCTGCACGTGGACGACGCGACGAACAGTACGCTGCGCGTGTCCTCGGGCTCGAGAAGAGTGTCGCTTTCTGCTGTCGCGGCAGATACCAACTACCTGTCATCGGTAGGTGCGTCGCTGCGCCTTCTCTCTTCTGACAACGACGTACAGGTTTGGTCAAACGGAACCGTACATACGTACTTCAATACATCAGGTCAGCTTCTTCTAGCGGGGACAAGCACCGCTGCATCGCCGGGAATTTCCACCTATGCATACAACACGTCAGGAATGTTTTTCCCGTCATCTGGCGTACTTGGCTTCTCGACGGCATCGACCGAGCGGATGCGCATCGACTCGTCCGGCAACGTCGGAATCGGAACGACAACGCCGTCAAATAAGCTTGCTGTATCAAGCGATGGGCATACCGTTTTGAGCATAGACACGACCACGACCTCCAACTCAGCACGGCTTTACTTTACGGAGAAAGCCGCAGTAAAAAGTGCCATAATGAGTGCCGGTTCAGCCTTCGCGACGACCGACCGACAGAATGATCTTGAGCTGTTTTCGTATTCAGGGGATGTATCTTTTTGGCCGGGAGGTGCGCAGGCTGTTACCTTCAAGTCGGGCGGCAACGTCGGAATCGGAACGACAAGCCCTTCCAGCCTGCTACACGTGGTCGGCAGCGGACAGGTCCTAGCCGGATTCGAAAATTCTTCAACTGGTTCCGCGGTGGTTGAATTCAAAAATGTCGGGGGTGATTCATGGTCGTTGGGTACTTCTGGAGTTCTCGATTCAAACCCGAGTGTTTTTCATATCAATTACAACAGTACAAGTTTTGCAGATTCAGACTTCGTGATTGATACTGCAGGCAACGTCGGAATCGGAACGACGACGCCGTCTGCGAAGCTTGATGTTGACGGTACGCTTATGGCTTCGGGGGCGGCCACGCTCAATGCCGGCTTGACCGTAAACGGGGGCAATATTTCAATTCCGAATACGGCATATAAGCTTCTCTTCAATAACCAGTCATCGATCTGGGGCGGTACAAGCCTTGTGTTTGATGCGCTGGGGGGTTCGCACCAGTTCCGGAACAACTCGACGGAACTGATGAGGCTCACTTCGGCCGGCAATCTCGGAATCGGAACGACAACTCCGGGATATGGGCTTACCGTAGCAGGAGACGCAAGCATAACAGGCGCGCTGCGCTTCGGCGGGAATGCGGGCACAAGCGGGTACATTCTCCAGACCACCGGCTCAAGTGCCCAGTGGGTCGCCACGTCGACGCTCGGCATCACGAGCTCGCAGTGGACGACGAGCGGTTCGAATATCTATTACAATACTTCCGGAAACGTAGGCGTCGGAACAAGCTCTCCGGATGCGAAGCTTGCGGTATACGGCACGAGCGGTCTCGGAGGAACAGCGTTTCTGGTGAAGGGTGCTACTGGAATAGGGATATTCAACGGCACCGCCGGAGAAGGAAACGGCATCCTGATGACTGCAGGTAACGGAGGCGATTCAATTATGGGTACTGGCGGTGACGGAGGAAGCATCGTGCTCAATCCTGGGGCTGCGGGCGCGGGAGGGTCTGCGGACGGCTCAGACGGCAACATTATTCTCGCCAACCTTCAGGGAAGCGTCGGTATCGGCACGACTACGCCTGCGGACAAGCTGGTTGTTGCCGGCGACATCAACCTAACGGGCGCACTCAAGTTCTCAGGATCCGCGGGCACATCGGGCCAGATCCTTCAGACTACGGGGACTACGGCACAGTGGGTCGCCACGTCGACGCTCGGATTCGTCGGGGCAAACAATGACTACGGTACACAGGGAAGCGTAGTATTTCTTGGCGCAAACGGTGCGTTGACCGAAAACAATACGAACTTCTTCTGGGATAACTCTTCGCAAATTTTTAGGATTGGATCGACAGGGACATCATCTCAACTTCGCGTGATAAGCAACGGAGGAATTGGAAGTCAGATATTTGACATGACCAACAACGTCGATGCAAACATTCAGGTTCGAGTGACGGCCTCGGGCGCGGGGGACAAGTACGGTATGATCACCTCGACCACGGGAACCGATATCGTTATTGGTCCAAACACGACTGAAAGAATGCGAATCACCAATGGTGGAAACGTCGGAATAGGTACGGATGCTCCGGGAAAGCTCCTAGACGTAAACGGAGACGTGAGGATCCGGGGCGACAACGCGACCCTTAACTTCTACCGGTCATCGTCGCCGACCGACATCGCGTATCTGCAGTATGACAATGCGAGCTCGACTTTCAATATTGCGGCGAACAACAAGAGCATCCGCTTCCTGAACGGAATCGGGTTCACGGAGACCCTCGAGATCGACAGTGAGGGAAAGTTCGGTCTTAACCTGGATGCAACATCGTTAGGTGTGATGTTCGGATCGAAGGCGAACAGCGACGCTCGAATGGCCGGCTTGTTCAGGGCCAACAGCGCTACGCAGTCCGCCTCGATATTCGGGGTCCAGAACCATGACGGGTCGTCAAGTTACCTGACCGTTGATGCTGATGGAGATGTCGGTGTCGGCACGTCTACTCCGGACGTCAGGTTCCAGGTGTCTGGTGGCAGCATCAAGCTGGACAATAACCAGAAGCTCGTCTGGAGGAATGCTGCGGGAAGTGCGAACCAGAACGTCCTGCATCTGGATAGCGCAGACAACACCGTCCTTACGTCCGGAACCGGTGCCGTCGCCCTGTATGACGGATCTGCGGCTCACCGGCTGGACGTGTATAACGGCACAACGGTAGCGAACCGTATCAACTCAAACGGAGCCTCCTATATCAACGGAGGAGACTTTGTTGTCGGAGGAACCTCAAGCCTCGGGCGCTTTACGGTATACGGTACGTCGACGTCCCAGATAAGCCAGGTCATTCGAATGGCAACAAGCCAGACCGCGGATTCGTTTGTTGTCGAGGATTCCGCGGGTAACGACCTGCTCCGACACTGGACCGCATCCGGACTCGGTTCCGTGCTCAGGGTCATGTCCACCTCGACCAAGTACTTCCAGATGGAGTCATATGCTGCTGACAATAACTATTTCTCCGCGGCAGGCGCACCGTTTACCATCAGAACAAGCGGCGGTTCTTACAACCTGAACTTCTTTACGAATACGACAGACCAGCGCATGGCGATATCAGCATCGACCGGACACGTAATTGTCGGTTCGACCGCGACAAACGGAAATGCGCGAGTGCATTCCATCTGGAACGGTGGTCCGCAGCTGAGGTTGGGCGTCGACACATCAAATACCGCATACATGGACGCGACTGTCGGGTCGACGGGCGTCGCTACGTTTGACGCGTCTGGAAGCGCTGCGGCATTCTCATTCAGTGACAACGTCGGGATCGGTACTACCAGTCCGTCCGCCAGGCTTGCCGTCACCGGCGCGTCCGGCTCGACGGACAATGTTTTCGTCATAGCGTCATCGACGAACGCCATTCTGGCCTCGGTTTCGCCTGTCGGTATGATTACTGCCAACCAGAGTAACCTGGCTGTGAAAATCGGAGGTTTGCCGGGCTCCGAAGGCTCGTATTCAGGCGTATGGCTCGGCGGAGGAACGCCGTCCGCATCGAACTATGCCTTCCTGGGATCAACCCAGCAGACGTTCTTCAATGCACCCAATGCAGGAATTGCAGACATAGAGTTCAGGATCGGAAACACTACGGAATTCACCGTAGGTGCTAACGGTGCAGCCGTGGGCTTGTCAGGGAACACGGCCCCGACGTATCCGTTCCAGGTCAAGACCGCATCCAGCGACTTCATAGTAAATTCCTCGGGAAACGTTGGAATCGGAACGACGACGCCGAGCGAGATGCTTACCGTAGCGGGCAACATCAACCTGACCGGGGCACTCAAGACCAATGGTAACGCCGGCACTTCGGGCTACCTGCTCCAGACTACCGGCACCGGCGTGCAGTGGGTCGCCACGTCGACGCTCGGCATCGGAGGGGGTGGATCGAGTCAGTGGACGACGAGCGGAAGCGACATCTACTACAATGATGGCGCTGCTTCGGTTGGAACAACGACTCCGTTTGCAAACTCGAAACTGACCGTTAGAAGTTCCACGTCCGGAACTTCGGACGCATATGCGGTTCGCGGATATTCGTACCTCAGTGACGGAAGCTTTAGCGCCAGTTCCTACGGAGGATATTTCGTGGCTTCAGGTGCGGACCATGACCTGAGCGTGGGAGTGTACGGACAGGGAGACTGGACTTCGAACTATGCATATGGAGTGTGGGGTAATTCGACGGCAGTTGGAGTATACGGATCGGGAGATGAAATAGGAGTTCAGGGAACCGGACTTACCGGAGTGTACGGAACGTCCAACAGCGCTTCGGGGAAAGCGGGGCACTTCAGTCAGTCAAACGCTGCCGGATATTCGCTGTATGCGTCAGGAGGAGTCAACTATATCCAGAACAATCTCGGTTTGGGAGTCACGTCTGCCAGCGCTCGGCTGCACGCCGTCTCGACTACGGAACAGTTGCGCGTCGGATACGATACGTCAAACTATCTAGCTATTACGGTTGCGTCGGATGGAAACGTGAACTTCACTGCCGTCGGTACTGATCCAGAATACGCGTTCATGAACAATATTGGTATCAATACCGCATCGCCCGCAACGGAGCTCGATATCTACGGCTCAAACGGGGGTGCAGCAAACATATATCTGACGCGAAACGACTCAACAACCGTTACCGATGACGAGTTGGGCGGAATCGCGTTCGGATCATCTGACGGACCGAGCCCGAATGCTGCAGCGATTAATGCGTACGCTTCGGAAAACTATTCATCCTCGAACGCGGGATCGTACCTCGTGTTCCGTACCAGTCAGACCGGTGGAGACACCATCAGCGAGCGCATGAGGATTACTGATGCTGGAAGCGTCGGAATCGGAACGACTTCTCCTCAGCGAAGGCTCCACGTGCGAACGACAGCAGACGAGGCGCCGGTTCGGTTCGAGGACTCAAGCGGATACTGTGAGATTAACCCTATATCAACAACCTGGTCGTGTACGTCTGACGAGCGGCTAAAGGATAACATCCGGGACCTTGCATCGGTACAAATCGGATCAAGTACGGACGAGACCATTCTCGAGCGGGTGTCGAACCTTCGACCAGTAGCCTTTACCTGGAGAAGCGACGATGACCAGGTCGACCGAACAGGACTTATCGCACAGGAGGTCGAGAAGATTTTCCCTGATCTTGTGAATACTGACGAGCGAGGATACAAGTCCGTATCATACGGAGGATTTACCGTGTACCTTATCGGCGCCCTGAAGGAACTGGTTGCTCGGCTGGAGAATGTTGAGAACGCGATTGCCAGCCTTTCGGGCGGCATGGTCTCAAACGTTCAGGCCGGGGTAGCGGGCATCTTCTCTCGTTTGACCGTGGGTTCTGCGGAAAAACCGACAGGAATCACGCTGTATGACGAAGAGACCGGAGAGCCGTACTGTCTCAAGGTCCGAAACGGGGAGACAACCACGACGCCGGGAGAGTGTACAGTCGCTGACCTGACACCTGACAATACGCCGGTGCCACCGGTACAGACTGATCCTGGAACCACTACGCCTGACACGAACGGAGGAACAGGTGACGGAGGCGGGCAGCCGGCCGGAGATCAGGGAACGGCCGGTGACGCTGCAGGAGACGGGTCTGGTTCAGGAGACGACGCTTCGGCAGGAACCTCGGGCGGGGGAACGACCGGAGACGGCTCGACCGGAGACGATGCTGGCTCATCGTCCGGAGGGGGAGCGGGATCAGGAACGACGGGTACGGGAACCGGTGATGCGACCGGAACAGGGGGCGGCACGACATCCGGCACGGGTAACGCTGCAGGAAGCGATCCTACTTCAGGAAGCGGGTCTTCGACGGGAACTTCAGCCGCAGGAACGGCCGGAAGCGGCGTCTCTCAGTCCGGAACCTCTGGGGACGGATCGACCGGAGGCGATGCTGGCTCATCGTCCGGAGAGGGAGCGGGGGACGGTTCGGGCGCTTCGACCGGGTCGGCCTCGGGCAGTGACGGAGGGGGATCTGGCGGAGATGCTGGCAGCTCCGGTTCGGGAACGTCGGGAGACTCTTCGGGCTCAGTAGGAGGGGTATAGCCCGGACTATACATATATATGTATAGCATAGGGGATAGGCACATTCTGAAATCCGGTCGGCACTTGCAAAAAATCCCTATTTGTATTACAGTAGCACTCACAACACCCATATTAGATATGCCAACAGTAAATCAGCTCGTAAAGCGAAATCGAAAGAAGACAGTCCGCAAGTCAAAGGCGGTTGCCCTTACTCGTGGATTCAATACTCTTAAGAACCGACCATCTTTTTACAAGTCTCCGTTCAAGCGAGGCGTATGTACCAAGGTGACCACCAAGACACCTAAGAAGCCTAACTCAGCAATCCGAAAGATTGCCCGAGTACGACTTTCAAACGGATTTGAGGTTACTGCCTACATTCCAGGAATGGGACACAACCTGCAGGAGCACTCGATGGTGCTTCTACGAGGAGGACGAGTAAAGGACGTAGGAATCCGATACACCGTCGTTCGAGGTATGCTTGACTCTGAGGGAGTGCAGAAGCGAATGAAGGGACGATCTCGATACGGAGCTAAGCGACCTAAGGCAGCTAAATAAGCCATACAGTAACTAACTTTTATTACATACCATGCGAAGACCAGTAAAAAACCGAAATATTCCAAAGCCTGACACCAAGTACGGTTCCGAGAAGGTGGCCAAGTTCATCAACCACATCATGGAGCGAGGAAAGAAGGACATCGCCCGAAAGATCGTGTACCAGGCGTTTGAGGAAATCAAGGCCAAGGCGCAGGTAGAGAATCCGCTAGAGATTTTCGATGCAGCCCTTAAGAATGCCGCTCCGGTGATGGAGGTTCGATCACGACGAGTGGGAGGAGCGAACTACCAGGTTCCTCGAGAGGTTCGACCAGAGCGACGAAACTTCCTTGCCATGACCTGGATGATCCAGGCTGCGCAGGCAAAATCAGGAACTCCTATGTACAAGCGACTTGCCGAGGAGCTGATGCTCGCAAGCAAGAACGAGGGTTCTGCAGTAAAGAAGAAGGAGGATACGCACCGAATGGCCGAGGCCAACAAGGCGTTTGCGCACTTCGCGTGGTAATACTCTCATCCCAATAAGAAAAGGCGCGCCGTACGGCGCGCCTTTTCTTTATATCTACTTGATTTAGGGCTGAATCGGCTTTACTTATCTTATATTTTCAGTACAATGAGCCTACCTTTTCCAGGGGGATTTTTATTTATCTACGTTATTAAATTACACATACATATATTATGAGTCGAGAGTATCCACTAAGCCGCGTTCGAAACTTCGGTATCATTGCCCATATCGACGCCGGAAAGACGACAACTTCGGAGCGAATTCTGTTCTATACCGGAGTGTCTCACAAGATCGGAGAGGTGCATGAGGGAGCTGCCATCATGGACTGGATGGAGCAGGAGCAGGAGCGAGGTATTACCATTACGTCAGCTGCCACTACCTGTTTCTGGACACCTACATACGCGCCAGGAAACACTGAGCTGAAGCACCAGTTCAACATTATCGATACCCCGGGTCACGTGGACTTCACCGTGGAGGTGGAGCGATCACTCAAGGTGCTCGACGGAGGAGTGGTGGTGTTCGACGGAGTGGCCGGAGTGGAGCCGCAGTCAGAAACCGTGTGGCGACAGGCTGACAAGTACAAGGTTCCACGAATCTGCTTCATCAACAAGCTTGATCGAACCGGAGCGTCATTTGAGCGATCATACAAGTCGATAATCGACCGACTCGCAAAGCGAGCGGTGCGAGCCCAGATCCCGATGGGAGAGGAGTCGGACCTGCACGGAGTGATCGACCTTCTTAAGATGAAGGCGTATACCTTCGAGGGAGACATGGGAAACAAGGTGGTTGAGCAGGAGATCCCTGAGAAGTACAAGGAGGATGCCGAGCTGTACCGAGCCGAGCTCGTTGAGCGAATCGTGGAGAACGACGAGGCACTTATGAACAAGTTCTTCGCCGGAGAGGAGATCGCCCTTGAAGACCTCAAGAAGACGCTGCGAAAGGCGGTGATCGAGAACAAGCTCGTTCCGGTATTCACCGGATCGGCGCTTAAGAACACCGGAGTTCAGCTGGTGCTGGATGCCGTGGTTGACTACCTTCCAGCCCCTACGGACATTCCTGCGATTAAGGGAAACGATGTCGAGACTGGAGAGGAGATGGAGCGACAGTCTGATGACAAGGAGCCTCTTGCCGCGCTCGCCTTCAAGCTTCAGACTGATCCGTACGTTGGACAGCTGACCTACATCCGAGTGTATTCGGGAGTGCTCGAGGCCGGATCATACGTTCTGAACACTACGACCGGAGAGAAGGAGCGAGTAGGACGAATTCTGCGAATGCATGCCAACGACCGAGAGGAGGTGAAGACCGTGTATGCCGGAGAGATTGCTGCGGCGGTAGGACTTAAGAACACGCACACGTCTGATACGCTGTGTGATCCTGAGCATCCAATCGAGCTGCACCGAATCGAGTTCGCCGAGCCGGTGATCGCCCTTCGAATCGAGCCGAAGACCAAGGCCGACCAGGAGAAGATGGGAATGGCGCTCAAGAAGCTCTCGGAGGAGGATCCTACGTTCAAGGTTTCAACCGACGAGGAGACCCTCGAGACTATTATTGCGGGTATGGGAGAGCTTCACCTTGAGATTCTCGTTGATCGAATGAAGCGAGAGTTCAACGTCGAGGCGAACGTTGGTAAGCCGCAGGTGGCATACCGAGAGACCATCTCTGCCGATGCGAACGCGGACTACAAGTACGTGAAGCAGTCAGGAGGTAAGGGACAGTACGGACACGTGAAGATCAACATCAAGCCGATGGATCATAACGTTGATCTCGAGAACCTTCCGAAGAACGTGAAGCGATCAGAGGGACTTGAGTTCATCAACAACATCAAGGGAGGAGCGATTCCCGGAGAGTTCATCGCGCCGATCGAGAAGGGAATCAAGGAGGCGATGCAGCGAGGAGTCGTTGCCGGATACAAGATGGTGGACGTGTCAGTCGAGCTGTATGACGGATCGTTCCACGAGGTGGACTCGTCCGAGATCGCCTTCAAGCTTGCTGCGCTCTACGCGTTCCAGGAGGCTGCCGCCAAGGCCCGACCCGTGCTGCTTGAGCCGGTCATGAAGGTTGAGGTAACCGTACCCGAGAAGTTCCTCGGAGACATCACCGGAAACCTGTCTTCAAAGCGAGGACAGATCGAGGGAACTCAGGACCGAGGAAACGGAATCGTGGCCATCGGTGCAAAGGTGCCTCTGTCTGAGATGTTCGGATACACGACGTCGCTTCGATCAATGACCGAGGGGCGAGGGGCTATGACCATGGAGTTCAGCAACTACGAGACCGTGCCGCAGAACGTGGCCGAGGAGATCAAGAAGACTCGAGGATAATCAGAGACGGAAATATACATAGCCATGACGGGCGGCCGCCACCAACGTTCCCCCCCGCCTTGCGTTGGGCCTGTGATATACTTTAGGCATAACCGAAGCAATAGCATGAACGTACAGTTTGACGAAGATAATTTCTCAGGACCCCAGAACTTCGGCGGAATGCCTCAGCAGCCGCAAAGCAGTTCCGGTTCGGGCATGATCGGCTGGATGGTGAGGTCCGGACTGGCAAAGGATACGAATTCCGCAAACGTCATCCTTACGATACTGGCCCTAATCGTGTTCGGAATCTCGATCTACTTCTTTATGTTCGGATTCTCCAAGCCGACCTTCTCCGGACCCCAGCAGCCGCCGCAGGAGATACCGGGGGTTACTCTATAAAAAAGACGCACTGATGAAGTGCGTCTTTTTCTTGTGGCTGATAAGTGTTGTATGTTAGCGCCCGGCAGAATTCATCGGTCTCCAAGAAGAGCGGTCAGGCGCTTGAATTTTCATGGAAATATGATATTGTATTTTCCATAAGGCCGAAGACAAGAGGCGACCATAAGTCCTCTCGAGGTTTGTTTCGAAGAAGCGCACTGCGCGTTTTCGAGGCGACAAATCTCTTAACCAGAATTATCTGACCTTCGGCCTTAGTTGGTCGGATAATTTTATTTAGTATGGCAATTACAAAAGACAAAAAGAAATCAATCCTGGAGAAGCTTGACGGGATCAAGGACAGCGAGTCAGTTGTCTTCGTGAACTTCAAGGGACTTCCGGTTTCCGAGTCTACTGCTATGCGACGAGAGCTCTCAAAGAGCGACGTCTCATACTACGTAGCGAAGAAGACATTGGTGAAGAGAGCTTTTGCGGATGCAGGTATCGAAGGGGACATCCCGGCACTTGATGGAGAGTTGGCGGTCGTATACGGAAACGATGCGACGGCGCCGGCACGCGAGATCTTCGCGTTCCAGAAGAAGTTTGACGGGAAGGTGACCATGCTCGGCGGAGTGTTCGAGAAGAAATTCATGAGCAAGGTCCAGATCGAGGAGGTCGCCAAGATCCCTTCGATGCATGTCCTTCGAGGAATGTTCGTAAACGTGATCAACTCACCGATCCAAGGTTTTGCAATGGCCGTCAAAGCTATCGCAGACAAGAAGGCAGCCTAGCCTATATCAAGGCGTCAGTTAACCGTTACTTAATTCTAAAATTAATTTATGTCAGAGGATACACAGGTACAGGACGTACAGGCAGAGGAGACCGTCGAGGTTCCTGCCAAGTTCAAGTCACTCGTAGAGTCAATCGAGTCTATGTCAGTGCTTGAGCTCCACGAGCTCGTAAAGCTTCTTGAGAAGAAGTTCGGAGTGTCAGCAGTCGCAGCCGCAGCGCCAGCAGCGGGAGGGGCAGCGGACGCAGCCGAGGAGAAGTCAGACTTCACCGTCCACCTTAAGGATGCCGGAGCTTCGAAGATCGGAGTGATCAAGGTAGTCAAGGAGGCGCTTGCTCTCGGACTTAAGGAGGCGAAGGATCTAGTCGATGCCGCTCCGTCAGACCTGAAGTCAGGTGTGAAGAAGGAGGAGGCCGAGGCGATCAAGAAGCAGCTTGAGGATGCCGGAGCAACAGTCGAGTTGAAATAACTAGGATTTGCTTAGGATTTCGTTTCTTATGATTTGGTTCGATACGGTCAGTGGGATCAATTCAAACGAACTGAACTCACATGTTCGAACGAACTGACATCTAAACGAAACGAACTAGCTAGGAAAACCGTCGGACCCATTTGGGTCCGACGGTTTTCGTTTTGCCGATACCTCGAAACAAGGGGGAGGTTACGAATTTGCCGCAAAACACGCCGAGGAAATGTGCTGAGAAACGGGGCGTTGCAGTACCTTCTTGAAGGCCCTTTGAACATGAGAATTTTCACTCAAAAACACGTGTCAAGTTATCCACAAAATTTCGGTATATAACTTGTTATAAAAAACAAATTGCTGCATAATCAACGTATTGGTATGGGGGCTGAAACGCGTAATCGCGTTTCAGCCCCTTTGTCATTTATCAAATCAACAACATTACAAACAAAACCATTATGAAAAAATTACTAATCATCGGATCATCACTTGTGGCGCTGACCATCTTCGCGTTGGGCGGAAGTATTCCTGACTCAAGAAGTTCCGCATCGGTCACGGACCTGATACCCAAAAGAACCGAACCGGTATCGGACGGAATTCCGACGGAAATCCTGGCACAAAACGAGTCACCCCAAGAAGTCTCCGCACAAACGGAGACATTCGTCGTTAATGGGGGGGCAACGACAAAGTCAGCAAGTTCCGACGAACTGGCTTTTGCGGGCTCACGTGATGTTGTTGATCACACTAACTCTTCGTCCGACTCTTCGGACTTCGTCGCTGTGGCGACGCCTGAGTCACGCGACTCGGGAGGCTCGTCTCTCAGATCTGCAGAGACCGCTGAACTTTCTGCATCTGCTCCGACACGGGTGCCGTCATACGGTCCGAACGGTACTCACTGGCCAAGCAACATTCCGACCCCGTTCATGTACGACACTACTGTGCCGAACATCATCGAGGTTGAGCCGAACTGGACGGATCTTTCTAACGCAATCAAGAGCGTGACCGATCAGCAGGCAAACGAGGGAACGCTGATTCTCATCAAGTCCGGAACCGTAGAGAACCCGACGGTCATGAGGGGAAACGGAAACGGGTCAGGCTCTGACCCTGTGCTTGCCGAGATTGGTTCCGAAATCAGAAACAGCGAATTTCCAAATCGGCCTCGAACGAAGCGAATCACCGTAGCGCCTTCGAACGGATACGGAACGCTGCGATGGGAGAACGGAGTGCACATCCGAAGAGTAAAGGGAGTGGCCTTTGCCGGAATTATCGCTGATCAGGGAATCAAGTCACGAGGAAACACGCAGTCTGCCTTTGCGTGGATTCTTGCGGAAAGCGGACAGACCGGTTTCTACGGTCATAAGGATCAGGATACCTACGGCATGGAAATCGTGGAGTATGTTGTTCCTGAGGCCCAGGCAAAAAGCGACGATACCGCGGACGTCTATTCTGTTGACGGAGTGGTTGAGGACTTTGACGTTGTGGGAAGCTACTTCGCTCCGCGGTTCTGGCTGTACAGCGACTGTACTCCGCAGGACTGTCCGCACACCGATACCTTCCAGTACGCTACCGGAGGAGGGGGAAGTTACGGCGACATGTCTCTGAGCGACAGCGTATTTTTTGCATCAAACAACAGTGTAATTCAGACCGGTAACGTTATCGGTCTCGACATCGACCACTCGTTCATCGTTGGAGGAGACGAGTCGTTCAAGAGATATCCGATTACGGGAGGAAGTGACGTCTCGCGAGAGGGTAACTTCTCAGCCTTCAACGGATCCGGTCGAGGGTTCAATCTGACAAACTCATTCGTATTCGGAGAGATCAAGCTCAATAACCGAGACGCGTCGAGGGTGTGGAGTAACGTTTCAAATACCAAGATCGCCCAGCCAAGCGGAAAGTATGACGGAGGACTTAACGACCCGCTTTCCGGAGACTGGACATACGAGTCCGGCATGACGATGGCGAGTGCCGGCATTCCGGCAAAGCCGACGGAGGAGTACCTGCTTACAATCTGGGGCAAGGACATTACGCCTCGCACGGCTGCACCCGAGTTTAGCCCGAGCGGAACGAGCTTCAACGACTCAGTCACCGTCTCGCTTTCGAGCAACACGGCTGGCGCGGCCATATACTACACAACCAACGGAAGTACCCCGACGACCTCTTCGACACGATATGCCGGACCATTTACGCTTTCTTCCTCGGCTACGGTAAAGGCAATCGCGGTATCGGCTGGTCTTGATAACAGCTTTGTGCAGTCAAAGACCTACACGATCGTACAGCCGGGTCTGCCGGTCATTACAAGGCAGCCTGCTGCCCAGTCGGCACCGGTCGGATCAAGTGCGACCTTCACCGTCGAGGCTACCGGAAATCCAGCAGTCAGCGGATATCAGTGGAAGAAGAACGGCGCAAGCATCGCGGGCGCAACCAGCGCAAGCTACACCACGCCTGCCCTGACTTCTGCCGACAGCGGTTCCACATATACTGTCGTAGTGACGAACGCGCAGGGAAGCGTCGAGTCACAGGGCGCAGCGCTTCTTGTCGCTGACATGACGTCTGACAGCTCATATCAGGAGCGATCAATCAGCTCGCTGTCAGGAACATTCACCTATGAGTTCAGCGTGACTCCGCTTGCGGCGAACATGAACGCCGTAACCGGACTTACGGGCAAGTCATCAGCCGTAAGCGACTATGGCGACTTCTCGATGATGATCCGAATGTACGACGGTCGATTCGACGCGCGAAACGGAGGCGCATACGGGTACAATGGCGCCCAGGAGGTTCGCTTCGAGGTAGGACGAACATACCAGGTCAAGTTCGTGGTCGACAGCTCGGCAAAGGAATATGACGTATTTGTTGACGGCAAGCTCATCGGAGACAATTTTGATTTCCGAAATACAACCTATACAACGTTTAACAAGATCGCGTATCGAGCCGAAGTCGGATCGCATACGATCGGACTGACAGGATCAACGGGAGGAGGGGAGGATACCCAGGCTCCGGTCGTCAATGCCGGACCGGACCAGACCATCACGCTTCCGACGAACAGCGTGACGCTCAACGCTGACGTCTCAGACAATCAGCCGGTCACGAATCTTGCAAACGTCTGGACGCGACAGAGCGGACCGGCCGCCGTTTCGTTCGGCAACGAGAACTCGATCGACACGACCGCGACATTTACGACCGCAGGAACATACGTGCTCAGGCTGACCTCAAACGACGGAGACAACACCGGATACGACGAGATTACGATCGTCGTACGTCCGCAGGAGGGAGTGAACCAGGCTCCGGTCGTCAGCGCGGGTTCTGACGTTTCAATTACCACCGGAGGAACCGCGACACTCGACGGAACCGTTACGGATGACGGACTTCCAGCCGGTTCAACGGTCGCCCAGACATGGAGCCGTGTGGAGGGTCCTGGAACGGTGACATTTGCCAATCCCTCCGCTCAGGATACGACCGCGACATTCTCTGCACCCGGTATCTACACTTTGCGCCTTACCGCAACCGACGGAACGCTGCAGGCGACTGACGACGTCGTCGTAAGCGTCGGAGGAGGAACGGGGGAGATCGTCCTTTCTGGAGAGCGAAAGCAGTGGCATAAGATTACTCTGACAATGGACGGTCCAAACACAAGCGAATCCGCATCGACAAACCCATTCAGGGACTACCGTGTTGACGTAACCTTCACCCATCCCTCGTCAGGTACGACATATATAGTGCCCGGATATTATGCGGCTGACGGAAACGCTGCCGAATCTTCTGCGTCTGCAGGAAACAAGTGGCGCGCGCACTTTGCTCCGGACCGAACCGGAACGTGGAACTACTCAGTATCGTTCCGAACCGGATCAAATGTCGCAATCGCAGCCAGCCGAACGGCCGGAACAAGCGCCGGATACTTTGACGGCCAGACCGGAAGTTTCTCGGTATCTGCTACCGACAAGTCAGGTAAGGACCTTCGAGGAAAGGGAAGACTCGTCTATGACGGAGAGCATTATCTTAAGTTTGCCGGAACAGGGGAGCGATTCATCAAGGCGGGAGTCGACTCACCGGAGAACCTTCTTGCCTATGAGGACTTTGACAATACGCCTCGAGTGGGTGGCGGAACGATCAAGAGCTATTCTGCCCATGCGGGAGACTATGCCTCAGGCGATCCCGAGTGGCAGAACAACAAGGGAACCGAGCTTATCGGCGCAATCAACTACCTTTCAAGCGAGGGACTGAACGCGATATCGTTCCTGACATTCAACGTTGACGGTGACGACGGTAACGTATATCCGTTTACGGCTGAAAACGTAGAGGACCGATTCGACGTCTCAAAGCTCGACCAGTGGCAGATCGTATTCGACCATGCGACCGCGAAGGGAATGTACCTGCACTTCAAGCTGATGGAGGCGGAGAACGACGGCAACCTGGTAACCGAGCAGTTCAAGCTGTATACCCGAGAGCTGATCGCTCGATACGGGCACGAGCTTGCGCTCAACTGGAACTTGGGAGAGGAGAACGGACTGAGCGCTTCGATCTTGACCGATTGGGCTCAGTACCTCAAGGATACGGATCCGTACCAGCATAACCGCGTACTTCATCTGCTCTGCGGTGACTTCGGCACATGTACAAGCAAGTACTTCGGCATGATGGGCAGCAACTCACAGCTCACCGGATTCTCACTCCAGGGAACTGACGCCTCAGATTTCCAGAATACGTTTGCACACGTGAAGGCGTTCGTTGACGAGTCAGCGGAAAGAGGAAAGAAGTGGGTGGTGGCGATGGACGAGCCGGGAGACTCATCAGCCGGAGTAAAGGCTGATACTGCAAGCAGCAACAACCAGGACATAGCGCGAAAGCACGGACTCTGGGGAACGATCATGGCCGGAGGACAGGGAGTCGAGTGGTACTTCGGATCCTCGGACGACATCGCGCTGCAGAACTTCAGGACCCGAGACAATTTCTACGCATACAACAAGTACGCGGTCGACTTCCTGACCTCAAACGGACTTCCGGTAGCCGGACTGACGAACCAGAACTCGCTGATCAGCGGAGGAAGCGCGACGGGCAACAAGGTGCTTGCCAAGACGGGAGAAGTATATCTCGTGCAGCTTATCAACGGCGGAAACGCAACACTTAACCTGTCCGGCACGAGCGGAACGTTCAACGTGAAGTGGCTCAACCCGCGGACAGGTGCGGTAACAACCGGTGCCAACGTGGCCGGAGGCTCCAGCGTAACCCTGAATGCGGCAGACTCAAATGACTGGGTCGTGCTGGTAAAGAGGGGAACAGGAACGGTTGATCCGGACCCGACCGGCGCATACCAGGAGAACGGAGGCGTAGTAGTCATCGAGGCAGAGAATACGGCGTCCGACCGGGAGGACGGTACCGACTTCTGGGCACTTCGAAGGCCGGGTGACTCACGATATGTCGCAAATGCGACAAACGACGCTCACCTTGAGTACCGAAGCAATACGTCGCTTGACGATACTCCGGGAGCGGTTCCTGTTACGTATACATTTAAAATTAACGAAGGAGGATATTACCAGCTGCATATCCGAGCGCATAAGAATATTGAGGATGAGACACGGCCTGACCTGAACAATGATGCGTACATCAAGGTCAGCGGCGTAAACGGAAGCACCTACACCGCCGGTCCGAATGCGGGCAGCACGCACCTCAAGGACGCACCTCTCTCGATGCTTCAGAACTACACGAAGATTGCCGGAGGGTCAGACAGCACATGGGCATGGGCGGACCAGCTTGACGCAGGAGGAGACAACAACAAGCGATGGCCGGTATACGGATTCCAGACCGGAGGAACCTATACGCTTACGATGTCAGGACGATCGCGAGGATTCGCGCCGGACCGATTCGTCTTCCGAAAGGTCGATGAGATTCCGATGCCGCTCGCCAAGAACTATGCGATACCAGAGTCGTCAAAGGTTGAAGGGGGTACAAATCCGAACATTACGCCTATCACGAACGGATCAACCCAGGTGCGAACACTTGAATATGTGAATGTTCGAACCGTGCCGTCGGTAAGCGGAAATACGCCGCTTGGACGCATGCCGTTCGGATCACAGGGAACAATTATGGAAGGACCGGTCGTCTCGTCTGACAACCTGGTATGGTGGCGCGTAAACTTCGCCGCAACCTCAACTGACGGATGGACCGGAGGCGACAACCTCGAGGTTATTCCCGGAACAGGAGGAGGGGATGAGAACCTGGCTCCTACCGTAAACGCCGGTGCCGACCAGGCCATCACGCTTCCGACAAATTCGGTGACTCTTACGGGGACCGCTACGGATTCTGACGGAACCGTTTCGTCACGACAGTGGACAAAGGTAAGCGGAGGAACTGCCAACCTTTCAGGAGCTACGACAAACACACTGAGCGTATCCGGTCTTGAGGAGGGGACATACGTATTCCGATTCACGGCAACCGACAATGAGGGGGCATCATCGTCCGACGAGATGACGGTAACGGTGAGCCGGCAGGTGGCAGTCGGGTCTGCGGTATACGTTCGGGCTGGAGCGGCCGGAAACGGAAGCAGCTGGACAAACGCGCTCGGATCAATTCCTCCATCGGCAAGTCTTGAGCGAGGAATGACATACTATATTGCTGACGGATCATACGGGTCATATCTCTTCGATAAGGCCAAGGATGGAACTAAGCTTGTTACTTTCAAGAAGGCGACAGTCGCAGATCACGGAACTAACGAAGGATGGCAGTCTTCATACGGAGACGGTCAGGCAGTATTTACCTCGTTCAAGATCGATGGAACTGGATACTTCACGCTTGACGGAAACATCGGATCGGACAAGTTTGCGGAAAAGGGAATTCTTATCAGTTCGCAGAGCCGACAGACAGCCTTTCGAATTGACGACTCTGACTACGTAACCATCGAGGGAATCGAGGTCGACGCCAACTACGACGATCGAATCTCGTGTAACGTTGCAGAGGTTATCGGGCAGGACATTTCGGACGGTGGATACAACACGACAAATATCACCATTAAGAAGAGCCACTTCCGAAACGGAGGAGACGATGGATTGGTGCTCTACAACGTAAAGGACCTCATCTTCGAGGACAACGAAATATCGGATCTCTTCGGATACAATATTGAGGCGCATCCAACTGACGGTTGTGGAAACGGACACAGTGACGGAATCGAGATCAAGACAGTTACGAATGCGGTCTTCAACCGAAACTACTTCCACTCAATCGACAAGACGTCGGCATTTCTTCCAAGTAACTGGACGTCGAACTACGGAACCGCATCAAGCGATGCCGAGGAGCGGAACATTACCGTAACGAACAACATCTTCCACACACCTAACGCATCCGGTGCCGTGTACGTGCAGCACATGAAGGACGCGAAGTTCTTCCATAACACGATCTCACAGGGACAGTATTCCGGAGTGATCATGGAAACAAAGGGAGATTACAAGATCGTCGAGAACTTCGACATAGCAAACAACATCATCTCCGCATTTGCAATCAAGGATGAGGTTGGAAACAGCCAACTCGACATCGACTACAATCTGCTTATCGGACCGGAGGTGCACTCGTTCAACCCGCACGTACCGTCGACAAACGATATTAACCTCGGTTGGGAGATGAACAAGGCCTTCCCTGCAAACCTATACGCTGGATCGGACGTGAACGCCCACTACGTACCGGGTAAGGGTCATCCGAACTGGGGACCTGAGGCATCGGCCTTTACGCCTGCTGCGACAAACCCTGGAATCAACAAGGGAAAGACAGGACTTCCAACAAGCGTGACGATCGGCGGAGTAACGGTGGACATCTCGAAGGACTTCTTCGGAAACTCACGATCAGGAGCGCCTGACATGGGAGCCATCGAGTTCTCGGGATCATCACAGGCAAACAGGCTCGTTGCGGTAACGGTCTTCGGGGCAGGAGACGTGACAGGTAATGGAATCTCATGCGGAGCAGACTGTTCAGAAGTGTACTCGTCAGGCGAGAGCGTGACTCTTACCGCAACGCCTCGACCAAATGCGACGTTCGCCGGATGGAGTGGAGCATGTGCCGGAACAGGAACGTGTACCGTGACGGTAAGCGACTTCAAGAACGTCATCGCGACATTCAACGGAGGAATCGATCCGGACGCATGGCAGGTCGGAGATCGCGTTGAGGCGACAAAGACCGTCCGAGTTCGATCGGGAGCCGGAACAGGATTTGCAACCGTTATCCCGGATCAGAACGAGGGTGCACAGGGAACCGTTACAGGAGGACCTGCCTCGGGATCAGGGTTGACATGGTACAAGATCAAGTATGACGGATATACAACCGAGGGATGGACAGGAGCAGACGGACTCGTGCGACTTTCGGGAGGAGGGGAGCCTGACAGCACGGCACCTACAGTTCCTGGAAACCTTTCAGAGGTATCCGTGACAAATACGTCAGCGTCGATCTCATGGACTGCGTCGACTGATGCGGTCGGAGTGACAGGGTATGAGATCCTTCGAAACGGATCAGTGGTAGGAAACTCAAATACCAACTCATACACGCTTACAGGTCTTGCAAAGGGAACTACCTACACGATTACGGTAAAGGCGTTCGACGCTGCGGGCAACAAGTCTGCCGCATCTGCAGCTTTGACCGTAACAACGTCAGACTCCGTCGACTCAATTGCGCCAAGCGTACCTGCTGGCCTCACAAAGGGAACAGTGACAAACACGTCAGCGTCGATCTCATGGACTGCGTCGACTGACAACGTCGAGGTAACTGGTTACGACATCTACCGTGACGGTGCGCTTGTCGGATCATCGGCAGGTACTTCGTACTCAGAATCCGGATTGGCGAAGGCTACGACATATAGTTACACCGTCAAGGCAAAGGATGCTGCAGGAAACGTTTCTGCGCCATCGGCCATCCTGTCGGTAACGACCACGAACATCGAGTCGAAGATTCCAGTTCGAGTGAAGTCGTTCGGACCGAACGGTACTCACTGGCCGGACAAGATCGATACGCCATTCATGTACGATGACACGGTCACGTCGATTGTCATCAACCCAAGCTGGACAGAGCTTCAGGCGGCGCTTGATAGCGTAACCAAGGCACAGGCAGATGCGGGACTTCGAATCCTTATCAAGCCGGGAACGATGGCAGGAAAGGGAATTACCGGAGGTTCTCAGAAGATGATAGCCGACACCGGATCAGCAGCGTGGGACCAGCGAGTGGTGGTGGCTCCAAGAGACGGTTACGGAACCGTAACGTGGACCGGAGGAGTGCGAATCGAAAATGTCGAAGGGGTTGCCTTCGCTGGACTTAAGGTTGAAGAGCCGGGAATCCGATTCAAGGGTAATAATCGATCTGCTCTTGCGTGGATCAATATCTCAGGCGGAAACGCGACGCCTACCCAACTTCTCGTAGGGGCATCAAACGAGAAGTCTGTAGCTGATGTCGAAATTGTCGAGGTGGTAATGAGGGATTCCGAGGCGACAGACTCTGACGCTTCTGCGGTTCAGGGACTAAGCAGCGGGTCGAACTCAATCAAGCGAGTGACATATGCCGGGTCATATCTTGCACCTAAGTTCGTGACGGGAAGCGGACATACTGACACGCTTCAGTTTGCGACCGGAAACTACCAGGATCAGGTAGGCTCAAGCATCGTCGATACCGCGCTCTTCGGATCAAGCAACGCGACGCTCCAGGTAGGAAGTACAAACGGTCTCAAGATCGACCACTCGTTCCTTGTCGCCGGTGAGACATCGCTCTCACGATACCCGGTTCTTCCCGGGGGAGACGGGCCGGTAGAGGTAGTGTTCAACGGAGGTTCGACCGGAATGACGGCATACGATTCAATCTTTGTCGGAGGAATGGGAGCGCCGAAGTGGACCGAGGTTCGAAACACTCGAACGGCTAAGGCAGGCAATACCCCATCACAAGGTGAGTGGACCGTAGACCCGAGCCTTTACGATATGAGGGACGATGCGGCAGGATACAAGAATCTCGTACCGTATCCTACTGACGCGTATCTTGCGCAGATCTGGGCAAAGGACGGAAATCCCGTTACATACCGAACCCTTACGATTAACAAGACAGGATCAGGATCGGTAACAGGAGCGACATCAGGGGAGTCGTTCATGGACGGATCGAGCGTGATTCTTACTGCGGTGCCCGCAACAGGAGCGACATTCACAGGATGGAGCGGGGCATGTACCGGAACGAACGCGACGTGTACGGTAGTCATGTCGGCAGACAAAACCGTTTCCGCATCGTTCTCTGCGGTTGCGAATCCCGAGTATGCCATCACTATCGCAAAGACCGGAACAGGAACGGGAACGGTTTCAGGCGCTACGTCTGGACAGCAGTTCACATCAGGAACCGTCGTGACACTGACAGCGACTCCTGCAAGCGGATCTACGTTCGCGGGATGGAGCGGGTCATGTGCGGGAACCAACGCGACATGTGCCGTGACTATGGATGCGGCTAAGTCCGTGACGGCAACATTCAACATCGCCACGGTCGCACAGTACACCCTGACAGTCTCAAAGAGCGGAACGGGAACAGGAACTGTATCTGGAAGCGCAGCCTCACAGGCGTACAACTCGGGAACTGTGGTTACCCTTACGGCAACTCCAGACGCTTCATCAAACTTCACAGGATGGAGCGGGGCATGTACCGGAACGAACGCGACGTGTCAGGTCACAATGAGCTCGAACAAGACGGTGACAGCAACGTTCGCAGCAAAGCCGGCAGACCAGGTCGCTACGCCGACATTCTCACCGACTTCGACTTCGTCTGCGGACCCGATTACGGTGACGATCAGTTCGGCGACAACAGGCGCGACAATCCGATACACAACTAACGGAAGCACGCCTACGACAAGTTCGGCTCAGTACACAGGACCGATCACCGTCTCTTCATCACAGACAATCAAGGCGATCGCTACAAAGTCAGGAATGACAAACAGCGCCGTAGGGGAGGCGACATATGCGATCGTTCCTGTCACGGGCGGAGCGGGTCCGTTCACCTCAAGCCTCAGCTGGCTGAACAAGTCCTTCCTTGAGCTGTCCGGAACAGCGAACCGAACCGGAATCTTCACGGTAACGTTCAACGCAACTCCGCTGGACAACGACATCGACGTCGTGACCGCGCTTACGGACGGAGCGGCTGACGGATTCAACGATCTTGCGGCAACGATCCGATTCAACAAGCTCGACCCTTCATACATCGATACGGTAAACGGGGGATCATACGATGTCGATGATGAGATCGTGTACGAGGAGGACGAAACATATCCTGTTCGAATGGTCGTCGACGTTCCGAACCGACATTACTCCGTATGGGTAACGGTAAATGGGGTTGAGAGGCAGATTGCTCGAGATTACGCATTCCGAACGGGAAGTGGCGTAACCCAGGTATCAAAGCTTACCAACTTCTCTATCCGAGCGGTTACCGGAACGCACCGAATTACGAACGTGGTGATCGGTCAGGACGGAGGATCGTCTGACACACAGGCTCCGAGCACGCCAGTCGGATTGTCGTCATCGAACGTCACAAGCTCATCGGCGACTGTCTCATGGAACGCGTCAAGCGATAACGTCGGCGTAACAGGATACGAGGTGCTGCGGGGAACAAGTGCCGGCAACTTGTCGACGGTCACGACCGTTACAGGAACCTCGTTCGTAGATAGTGCACTGTCTGCCAATACGACATACTACTACGCTGTGAAGGCAAAGGATGCTGCAGGCAATGTGTCAGCCGCGTCAAATGCGCTTACTGTCCGAACCAACAACGTTGCGGACATTCAGGCGCCTACTGTGCCTACAAACGCGCAGACATCTCGAGAGTCAACAACGAGCGTCCTTATAGAGTGGACCTCGTCGAGCGATAACGTGGGAGTGTCGTACTACAACATCTACCGAGACGGATCCGTCGTGGCTACAAGTCCGTACCCTGCATACGAGGACTCAGGACTGACACCGAATACCACATATGTATACCGGGTTTCCGCAGTTGACGGAGCCCAGAACGAATCCGGGCTGTCCTCAGCGGTAAGCACGCGGACACTAAGCGATGTCGACGACATTGCGCCTGAGATCCGATCGTTCTCTGTGCCTTCGACCTCAAATTCCCTTACTGTCGCTGTCAACTCATTTGCGGCAAGCGACAACGGAGAAACGGTAGAGTACTACATCACGGAGAGCGAAGCGGTTCCTTCGGGACCATCCGTTGCGTGGTCATACGCCGCGCCGACAAGCTATACGATCAAGAGTGGTATCGGAAGCGGAACGTATACGCTTTATGCATGGGCACGTGATGCGGCGGGAAATATCTCAACACCGCGAATTGCCACAGTTGTCGTGACGCTTCCGGATACGATCCTTCCAGAGGTGGTCATCACGGCTCCCGCAGCAAACTCACTGGTATCAGGAACGTCGGTTGCGATTAGCGCGACCGCCACTGACAACGTCAGGGTGGCTTCGGTCCAGTTCCGGGTAGACAATACCGTCATCGCGAATGATACGGCGGCACCGTATGCAGCGACATTCAACGCGTCTGCTCTTGCAAGCGGAGCGCATACGATCTACGCAATCGCTCGAGATGCGGCCGGAAACGTCCGAACCGCATCGGTCTCGGTAATCGTGGGAACAACACAGCCGGTCGACAGTGACCAGGACGGGGTGCCTGACCTGGTTGACCGATGTCCGAATACTCCTGAGCAGTTCCGAAACAACGTGAACCGATACGGATGTCCGAAGCCGAAGGCCAATAACTTCGACCTCACGACAAACTTCGATGATGTTGATCTTGCCGCCGTGCAGAACCTGCAGATCGGTATCAGCAACATTGGAAAAATCGAGTATTCGAACCAGACAATTAACCTGGTACAAAGCAACGGAAGCTCTCAGTTCGACATCGATACCCATGTGGACATCGATCCGGGAAGGGTATCTGTCGACTCGTCACGAGCTCCGCAGCTCAACAAGCCTGCGACGATCACGCTCTACAACATCACTACGCCAAACCCTGTGATCATGAGAGACGGTCAGGTGTGTACGAACTGTACGATTGTGTCACACGTGAACGGAGTGCTTGTCTTCACGGTGCAGGGATTCTCGACATATACCGTAGTGGGTGACTCACAGGCGCCTACGGTGCCGGGAGGACTGTCGTCTTCCGACGTAACCTCTTCGCGCATAACGCTCTCGTGGAACGCGTCAACCGACAACGTCGGCGTGACTGCGTACGAGGTGTACCGTGACTCGACCCTTGTCACAACGACAAGCCTGCGAACGTATACGGATAGCAACCTGTCGCCCGATACGTCCTACACCTATACTGTCAGGGCGAAGGATGCGGCAGGAAATCGGTCTTCTGCATCAGCGGACCACACCGTAAGGACCGACAAGAGCTCATCAGGCTCAGGAGGAAGCTCGGGCGGAGGAGGCGGAGGATCGTCTTCGAAGGGGATCAAGGTTTCGTGTACGATTTCGGACACCAGCATCGCTCCGGGAAGTGTCATTACGATCGGAGCAATCGTGTCAGGAGGAAAGTCTCCGTATACGTATTCTTGGACAAAGGATGCCTCTGACATCTCAGGGTTCAATCGAACGGCTCAGAACCAGTCGGTACGAATGAGCGAGAAGGGATCGTACAGCCTGTCGGTAAAGGTTACGGATGCGGACAAGAGGTCGAAAACTGACAGCTGTTCTCGAATTACGGTAAGCGAGAGGTATAACACCACTTCCGGTTCAACAGGATCTATGGGCTCAACCGGGTCGACTGGATCGACCGGAAGCACCGGTTCATCTGGCTCAGTCGGAGGAACTGCATATGCCTTCTACCGGGACCTGACCATCGGGTCGACCGGTGAAGACGTACGACAGCTGCAGAGGTTCCTGAACGCTCAAGGATTCACTGTCTCGGTATCCGGGGCGGGATCAGTAGGAAACGAGAGCTCCTACTTCGGTCCTGCTACAACCGCGGCGCTTGCGCGGTACCAGGCGGCAAACGCCATCAGTCCTGCGGTGGGATACTTCGGTCCTCTGACCCGAACGCGGGCAAACGGAGGGACAACCGTGTCTGCGCCTTCTGTGGCGACGCCGTCGGTAACGCCTCCAGTCGTGACGACTCCGGTAGTTACCGCGCCGTCTACGGGAACAACATCCGTCTACCTGGGCAAGAATCTTGCTCCGGGCGTGACTGATGCGGATGTTCTCATCCTGCAGAAGTTCCTTAACAAGTACGGATTTACTGTTGCGGTTTCAGGATCAGGGGCTCCTGGAAACGAGAGTACGTACTATGGTGAGCTGACTAAGCAGGCGGTAAAGCGGTTCCAGGCCTCGAAGGGACTTCCGTCTGACGGATGGACCTACGAGCGAACCAGAGCGGCAATCAATGCCGCAGGAGCGTCGATTTAGGCGGAAATATCCTCAAGACATACTCATAATATGGCTTGAAATAAGGATAATGTGAGAACCAGTGTCTCTGTGACACCAAAGCAAGGCTCAAAGTAGGGGCAAAAACGCAAAGGGCGCGCCGATCGGCGCGCTTTTTCGCATGCACCGTTTGGTTGTCCTCAGTCGCTAGGCGATGAAAAGGCCAAGAAAAGGGACCTAAAGAAGGGCTCTCGGAGCGCGCCGGCGCGAGAGTGAGGCGATTTTTCAGCAGAAAATATGCCGTACCTTCTTTAGGTCCCTTTTCT
>CBKWTF010000002.1:0-20349 GCA_966677695.1 uncultured bacterium
GTGAACTTGATCGCAAACGGGAACGACTCAATATATGTAAGGACGAGTTGCATCCTTTACATAATACCACTATTTATATAAAAAGTCAATTATAATGCACTAGCGCGCCATCTTCGTCTTTCTTAGCTCAAGCCTGAGCCTTCTATAATCCGGCACGGTTTCCTCGACAAGTTTCCAGAACTGGGGTCCGTGGTTCATGTGAGCAAGGTGGCAAAGCTCATGGGCTACCAGATACCGCGCCAGCTCATGCGGCAGGTGGACAATGCGATAGTTGAAGTTGAGGTTGCGCCTGGAGGAACAGCTTCCCCACCTCGTGCGCTGGTCCCTGATGGCTATTCTGTTATATGAAAAACCGTAATGGGCATTAAGTTCAGCGATATGTTCCCGTACGACCTGCAGGGCCTGCGTTCTAAGCCGCGCACGCTCCGGCCTTCCGGGCTTCGTCACAACCGGCTGCATTTCGAACGCCCTGAGTTTATCGATGATCCAACCCGTATTTCCCTGGATAACTCGGTCCAAGAAGGACTTTCGGACCCGTGGAGGCGTAACGACTACGACTCTCCCTTCCCTCACCCGAAGCGTGATCGACTTCGTGCGCCTGTGCGTTCGATGTGTGTATGGAATTCGGTCAGGCTTGCGTGTGCTCATGTTGATGATGACGGTTTTGTCCACGTGTTCTTACGCGGCGTATCTCAGTATCGTATCACGGAGTGCAGTTTTCTCGATATGTCCCATTTGACTCCGGGCGAACCTTCCCGTACTCTTTGGTAAAAGCCCTTCCTTACAAATCCATGAACACCCTTATTGCCTCCCGGTTTTTGCCTTGGACATGGATCTTGCCTATGCGCATCCCCACGACGCTTCGCAGGCTCCGTGATGTCTGCGTGCAGGACCAAGCATCCTGCCATCCGAGCAGCCTCATTGAGTTTTACGGAATGCCCGTATCAGACCAGGTTCGAATGCGCTCCGTATACAAAAACGCCCTCTTTCTCACCTGGCGTGCCAGGGGTCTCCAGACGCTGAGAGATCAGGAAATCGTCGCGGCACTTGAGAGCTCGCTGCGTCGAATCGGCCTTGAGACGGAGAACGCCCGTCAACTTGCCGGTCCTGCGGCGCTGTACGAGATTCCCGTTCAGGGAGTGTGGTGGACCCGGTACGCCGACATTACGCTCAGGCCGTCAAGCAAGGATTCTCGAGTTACCCTGTGTCGGATCGAACTGACAAGGGACTGAGTACGCCCCCGCCGCAAGGCGGGGTTTACTTTTTGCCCAAACGGTACGGATGGTCGATCGTATTGTTTGCCTGTATTCTATTTCAGGCACGTTCCGCCGTGGCGGATGCTCCGCGTCAGTATCTCCCGGCCTACGGAAATCTTCTTGTCCACGATGGCGACCTCTACCATCATTCCAGTCGCAACGGCCGGCTCCCAGTATTGGTCAAAGATGAAGTTTCCAAGAGAATAGTAGATCGGAACGCCCTTGTACGTTTCCGATTCCTGTATCACGTGCGGGTGCGCACCAATTATGAGGTCCGCACCTGCGTCTGCGAACTGGTGGGCTAGCGCGCGCACGTCGGGCCTCACGGGCACGTACTCGTCTCCCCAGTGAGGAAATACGATCTGCAGGTCAGACTGCTCCGTCGCGCTTTTGATGTCGCTCAACGTACCCTCTGCCGATCCGAAGAACTGGTTGTATCCTATGAATGCTACATTCGTACCGTTGATATCCTGGACCACATAATTCTGCCCGCCCGCTCTGGGGTCGCCGAATGCGGTAAGCCCCATGCCGTGCGTGTAGGCAATAGTCTGGGCAATGCCGTCGTCTCCGAAGTCGCGGATGTGGTTGTTGGCGATCGAGACGATCGAGAGTCCCGCATCCGCAAGCGCCCGTACTGATGACGGGTCAAAGGTGAACCTGAAGCTCTCCGGTGCCTCGTATGCCGCGTCCCGGCTGACCGACACGTTGTCGGTGACGGCGCCCTCGAGGTTGCCGACCACCTCGTCGTACCCCTCAAACATCTCGGGCAGACACGAGAACAGTTCCTTGTATCCCTGCGCTTCCCCGTCCTTGCGGATTGTTCGGTCAAGCATGATGTCTCCCACGAACAGAATCGAGATCGGGCGTGAGCTGTCCGGAGTCCAGATGAAGCGCGTCGTAGGCTCTGCGAACGTGTAGAGCGTATCAAAATAAGGATTGGCAAGAAGAAAAGTCGCGATCGGCAGTACCGCCGAGACGAACATGATGGCTGCGTATTCGGCCTTGGGACTCATGGGTACAGTATACCTCCCTTTATGCGTTTTGGCTTGACGACATGTCAAGAATGATGGCTACGATGCACAGGTTGATCATCAGGGCGGTTCCGCCGTGGCTTACGAACACGAGCGGCATTCCCACTACGGGCAGTATCCCGAGCATTGAGCCGATATTGACGAAGCTCTGGACGATGATGAGCGTTACTGAGCCCGTAATGAAGTATTTGGCGAAGTTGTCCTTCATCCGCGACGCTATGCGGTATCCCCTGAGCGCCCAGAAGGCGTATAGGACGATAAGGGCCGTTCCTCCGATAAATCCCATTTCCTCGGCGTACACTGCGAATATGGAGTCTCCTGCGGGCTCAGGAAGGTACTTGAACTTCTGGATGCTCTTGCCGTACCCTTTTCCCGCTATCTCACCTGACCCTATGGCGATCAGGGCCTGCTGGACCTGGAAGTTGCGTCCGGTCGAGTCCGAGTTCATGTCGAGAAACGAGAAAGCTCGGGTCCGTACGTGATCGAACGAGAGGCCTATTCCGGCCAGCAGAACGACTCCGATCGAGCCGAAAATCAGGATCTCCTTGAGCGGCGCCCTGGATACGAGCAGGATGGCGACCAGCGGCACCGCAAGAAGTATGATCGCGTCAAAGTCCGGCTGAAGAGCGAGCGGTATGGCTGCCAGTCCGACAATGGCCGCAAGCGAGAATATTCCGAACCTGGTCCTCTCGTTTCTCTTCTGGAATTTGGCAATCCATGCTGAGAAGAATATGATCGCCGAGATCTTGAGAAACTCGGTCGGCTGGAACGATACGCCGGCGATCGAGAGCCAGCGCCGCGCGCCGTTATATTCGTATCCCAATGACGTGAATACGAGAAATATGGAAATAAGAGAAAGAAAGAAGAGCCACGGGGCCAGCTTCTTGAGGAACTTGTGGCGGACGCTGAACACGACGAACGCGACCAGTCCCCCGGCCAGCAGTCCGATGACGAGTTGGTTGAAGATCATGCTCGAGTACTCAAGGCTGGTTCGGGAGGCGAAGCCGAGTGCCGCCGAATAGAAAATGAAGACTCCGGCTACGACCAGGATGAGTGAGAGTATGAAGAACGGTTTGTCTATTTTTCTTTGCATGGTGCCTCTTTGGATCGAACTGCGTCTTCCTGTCACCCTACCGTATCAGTACGCTGATGATGACGCCGAGGGTCGCCGCGATGACCGAGAAGACCCAGTATCGCATCGTTACCTTGTACGCCGGCCATCCAAGCGCCTCGAAGTGGTGGTGAATCGGCGTCGATAGGAATATCTTCTTGCCGTTACGCAGCTTCTTTGATGTCAGCTGGACGATGACGGAAAGCACCGTAATGACAAGAGGCAGAGCGATGATCGGCAGAACTACGAGACCCGCTCCGCCTCCAAGCGTATCGGTCATCAGCGCGACGGTCGTGAGCGTGATGGTAAGAGCCATGGAGCCTGTCTCTGTCATATAGAAGCGTGCAGGCGGAATGTTGAACCACAGAAACGCAAGCGTCGAACCTACGATAAGCGCGCAGAACGCCGCGAGGTCGATCTGGTTGTTCGAGAACGCGATAATGCCGTATGCGGCGAACATGACGGTGAATACCCCACCGGCAAGTCCGTCCAGTCCGTCTATGACGCCTCCCGAGTAGATGAACATCATGGTCAGAACGAAGAACGGTATGAACCAGAATCCGAGGTCAAACGGTCCGATAACAGGTAGGAAGATTTCCGAAACCTCGAGTTTCGTATAAAACCATGCGGCAATCATGCCCGCCACTACCGCGACAAAGAGAAGACGCTTCTTTGCGGAAAGACCTCCGGCCTTTTGGCCTGCAATTCCCTTTATTTCCATAATGTCATCGATAAGACCCACTCCCGCGCCCAGAAGAAGCGCGAAGAACGGAATCCAGGTCTGGTTACGGCTGATGAACTCAAGCTGCTCGAATACGCCGATTCCGACTATCTTGGCAAGGAACCAGAATAGAAACGCCGTTACGAAGGCCGAGGTCCAGATGATCGATCCTCCCAGGCGCGGCGTGTTCACCTCCTTTTCCTTGTGGAGCGACATGAATACCGTCGCCTCCTTGCCGTCGAGCGTGACGGACTTCACCTTCTTCTTCCACATCTTGTTGCGATACAGGTAGTCGGTAATCGTGGGTGTAATTCCGATACCGATAAGGAACCCAAGCACTGCCGGAAGCAGGATCTTCACTACGTCTAGAATCATATGCCCTCCAGTATACGCCATTTGGGCGGGACTGACTATCGCATGTTGGCCGCGACTTGTGCAAAGTACTCCTTCTGGAGGCTTAGAACGTCCTCAAATCGAGAATCCTTGGAGGAATGGAGCACGACAAAGGCCGTGGGCTCGTTGAGGCCCATATCGGCTACGATTGCAAGGTTTCCCCCTGCAAGGTCCGTATACCCTGTCTTCGAAACGAGAAGCCCTACGATGCTGTCCGCAACCTCGTTGGTGTTGTGCGCGACCGTAAGCCCTGTTGGGGATTCTACATAGGCAGTCTCATACTTGGTTTTCTCATAGACTGGTAGGTCGTGCCTGACTACGTATGACAGGAGCTTGCTGATGTCCTTGGCCGTTCCGCGTGAGCCCGGAATGTCCTCAATCTCGTTGTCGAGTCCGGTTTCGTTGTAGAACTTGGTATTGGTCAGACCGATCGTCGAGGCCATGCGGTTCATGCTGTCGATGAACGACGCGTTGCTTCGGGTTCCCGTGCTGAGGCTGTGGGCGCCGTCATTCGATGAGGTTACAAGGGTATATGAGATAAGATCATCCTTCTTCCACTGCTCCCCTTCTGCGAGCCGCGCATCCCCGTAGGTCTGCTCCGGCATCTTGTGCACCGGAACAGTATCCGAGTTCTGCTGGTCCTCCGCGATGAGAGCCGTCATGATCTTGGTAATTGAGGCAAGCGGAAGCTGCTTATCCTGGTTCTTCTGATACATGACCGTGTCATCGTTGAGCGATACCACGAATGCGGCGTGAGCGGTCGTCTGTACCTTCTTGAGGTCGACCGCGATTCGAGTCGGCTTCTCCTCAGGTAGCACAACGGCCTGGTCGTCCGCGCTCTTGGTGTAGAGATAGTAGGAAGCCGCGAAGATCGGCAACAGCAAAACAAGTGTTGCGATGTACAACACTTTGATCTGCTTTTTCTGCTGCTTCTGTACGGTATTAGGCGGCATCGGCGCTGGTATCCTTAACAAATTGGGCGATTGACTGCTTTACCTCAGAGAAATTCGGCAGTTCATCCACCTTATTTAAACCTAAAAACTTGATTGTATCAAGTGTTGCGACATATTTGGGCGACTTGGAGTTGGGATCCCTCTCGATCAGTCCTCGGATAAGGAGCGACCGGACGGTGAACTGGGAGTTTACGCCTCGCACATAGTCGATCATGCTGCGGGCGATCGGACCCATGTACAGAACGATGCTGAGCGTCTCGAGAGCCGCGTTGCTCAGTTCCGTCTCGTGCTCCTGCTTGTCGAATGTCGAGATCAGCTCCGCGGCATCCGATGACGTCACCAACTCGCATTCATGGTCGTTGAACACGACCGCCGTTCCCCTGTCCTGGTGTTCCGAGGAAAGTTCCTGGACCGCCTGCCTGACATGCGCCTCGTCTTCGCCAAGAAGCCTGGCAAGCTCCTTGTATGAGACCGGCTGTCCCTTATAGAGTAGAATCGATTCTATTTTCTGTACTGTGTTCATAAAAATAAATGAGTTACATTCCGTAGTTCGGCACGTGTGGTTCCTGGGACTCAAGCGTGATGTCCGCGAACCTGTTCTCCTGGCTGGCGTTTACGTTTCCGAGCTTTACGAGTTCAAGTATAGCAAGAAAACTGATAATGACATTCTTTTTTTCCTTGTGCTCACCGCTGAGCGCACGGAAGGATATCGTCATGTTCTGGCGCACGCGGTTGATCACCTTGTTCATCATCTCCTCGAGCGAGATGGTCTTGGCCACGCGCTTTTCAGGCTTCTTCTCCGGGACCGGAAGCTGGTGCACAAGCTGGTCGATGAACCACTTCATCTTCAAAGGGTCGATCTGCTCGGTCGGAGCAAACTGTATGACCTGCTTCTTGACCAGCAGCCTTGAGCGCATGCTTCCCTTCTTGAAATACTCCCTCAGTTCCTTCGAGGCGTTCTTGAAGATCTGAAGCAGCCTGAGTCGCGTCTCGAGGTCCTCTATCTCCCCCGCCTCCTCGGTGGTAAGGTCGAGCGTCGGCAGAAGGCTCTTGGACTTGATGAGAATGAGCGTCGACGCGATCGAGATGAATTCGGTCAGCTTGTTCAGGTCCTTCTGCTCCAATAGCGCGACAAAGTCCAGGAAGTCGTTTGTAACCTGAGACAGGCTTATCTCGTTGATGAGCAGCTTGCGCTTCTCGATCAGGTCCAAAAGAAGAGCCAGGGGCCCTTCGAACACTTTGGTCTGAACTGAGAAGTCGGTCATTATAGTTCGCTGCTTAGTTGCCGTATCCGACAAGTTCGCGGATTTCTTCCATATGGGCTGCGGCTATCCGAGATACCTTTTTGGAACCCTTTGCAAATATTTTCTCTACCGACCGGAAGTTCTTCTCAAGTTTCGCTCGCTTCTCTCGTGCATCTGCAAAATAGTTCCAGATGCATTCCAACAGGTTTTCCTTGGCGACCTTGTAGCTGAGCCCCGGAGTCTCATACTGCTCCTTCAGTATTCGCTTGTCCTCCTCGTCAAGAAAGAGCGAATGAATCTTGAAGATGATGTTTGTCGATGTGTTCTTTGGCTGGTCTACGGGAGTCGAGTCGCTTGGAATTGACATGATGATCTTGCTCAGCTCTTCTCGTGTTGCAAAAATCGGAATAACATTGTTGTAGCTCTTGCTCATCTTCTCACCATCCGTTCCCGGAATGGTCTGTACGTTCTCGTCTATCAGCTCCTTTGGTAATTTTAGATACTCGGTACTGTACTGGTTGTTGAATTTTTGCGCCATATCTCGGGCGTATTCGATATGCTGCTTCTGATCCTTTCCTACGGGAACAAAATCAGGTTGCGCGATGAGAATGTCCGCCGCCATGAGTACCGGGTAATTAAAAGTTCCATCCGTAATCTCCTCACCCTTCGCTTCCGCGTCCTTGTAGGCGTGCGCGCGCATGAGGTATGGCACGGTCACCAGACACTCAAGAATCCACTTGAGTTCAGGAATTTCCTTGATATGTGACTGCTTATACAGGGTAATTGATTTATGATCTAGTCCGAGCGCAACAAGGCTTAGCATAAGATCTGCAATGTCCCCGCGTGTCTTGTCGGCCTTGGGTGTCTTTGTCAATGCGTGCAGATCGGCAAGGAAAAAGAGTATGTCATATGAGTTTTTTGCGTCCATGATCGGCTTGATGACCGAAAAGTAGTTGCCTAGGTGGAGTCGTCCTGTCGGCTTGATGCCGGTAAGAAGTGTTTGCTTTGACATGCAGTCAGTATATCAAAATACGCTTATTTGTCATGGCGGAAATGTTGGGAATCACCTGAATCAACATATGCAAAATCCCGCGCCACAAGTGGCGCGGGATGTCGTTGGAGATGACGCTCAGGAGATGCAGCACGCTCGCCGCATCCTGACCTTCCGGGAGTTGATGAACGCCCTGTTCCGGGGAACTTTCTTCTTCCGGCGTCGGGCTTTGCCGTTCGGCTTTTTCTCATTCAGGGCTTCGTCAGGCTTGGCCTGACCCAACAGCTGTGCGAATGTGTCTGGGAGCATTCAATTTGATACTACACCCGGGGACAGAATTTGCAACTAGTCGTTGTGCGCGTTCGAGATGTACACGAAGACGAGCGGTATGCTGATCAGCAGATAATACGGTACGTTCTCCAGTATGAGGGCGCTGAACGGAAAGTTGATCTTGATGATCTCATCGAGCGGCAAAATCTTGTAGTACGCGATAAACAGGGAGAATATCGCAGCAAGTGCCAGAAGAAGCGAGTCCAGAAAGTGTCGCCCACCGTACCCGCCGCTTGATGCGGTGATCGATCGCTTCATGAGGAAGATCAGAATTCCATATACCACTGCAAACAGCAGTATCTTGGAAGAGGCCTCCTCTGCCTTGAACGGCAGTGTCGAATAGATAAGCGTCGCCACGTAGAACGGAAGCACGAAGCGCGCCACGCTCTTCTTGCTCTTCTTGTACGCGATGAAGAACGTTCCGATAAAAAGTGCCAATAAGATGATGACGTCGAGTGTCAAAAAGCCGATTTGAATCATTGCTCAATTATACGCCCAGGTCACGCAGTTCTTCAAGCAGCTTCTTGGCCTTTTTGTCGATCTTCTTGGGGATATCTAGGCTTACGATGACGAATAGGTCGCCGCGTGACGACGCTCCGTACCTCACGCCCTCTCCCTTTATGCGAAACACCTCGCCGGGGTGCGTTCGCTCCGGAATTTTGAGGTCGATCTTTTTTTCGACACCCTCGATCTCGACCTTTGTTCCGAGAATCAGGTCCGTCGGCTTGAGGCTCAGTTCGGTCTCGAGATGAAATCCGTTCTTGCGGAGTGTCGGATGCTTTTCCACATGGATAGCGATAAGCAGGTCGCCCGGATTTCCGTTATCGATCGGCTCTCCACGCCCGGTTGCCTTGAGTATCTGCCCGTCCTCTATTCCAGCCGGGATATCTACCGAGAGTTCGTGCTTCTTAGAGTCCTTCTTCTTGTAGTATGAGACGGTCTTGGACACTCCGAATACCGACTCCTTGAACGAGATCGTCGTGTCGATGCGGATGTTTTGTCCCTTGGGTGTCCTGCGCATGCCTCCGCCGAAGAACTGGCTGAAGATGTCTCCCAGGTCGAACTCGACGTTCTGTCCGTTGAATCCCCCCTGGAATCCTGAGAAGTCGAACCCTCCGAAACCACCACCAAACCCGCCCGGTCCTCCCTGGGCACCGTCAAAGTTCGAGCCGAAGGTGTCATACTGCTTGCGCTTCTCGGGATTGCTGAGGACCGTATACGCCTCGTTGATCTCCTTGAACTTCTTCTCGTCTCCCTCGGGTTTGTCCGGGTGGTACTTTTGTGCCAGCTTTCGAAACGCCTTCTTGATGTCGTCTTGGGATGCGCCCTTCTCAACCCCGAGTGTCTTGTAGTAGTCCTGTGCCATAGTGTGGTGATTTTAGCAGAAATTGGAGGAAATAAAAGTCCGATCGGCACGCATTGACTGGGCCAAACGGCATCGTATAGTGTACAAAGCTATGAAACGAGTTCCTTACCCCAGACCCGTCAGGATGATGGCGTACCGCCATATTGAAGAGCTCAAGCGCCTTCGTGCGAAGCGGTGGAAGCTGTCGCAGGACAAGCGCTCCTACGATTTGGCCGCGGCAGATTCCAGAAAGTCAGAGGCGTTCCGCTCCCGGTTTGCAGAGTCCTCTCGCAGGATGGAACCTCTGATCGACGAGGTTCAGGCGGAGATGAATGTGCTCCACCTGTGGCTGTATGTGAACGTGCCCCGCCTCGTATCGCTCGCCATGAGGCTGAGCGACTACAACGTGTCGTCTGACGGCGTGATACGCCGACGCGGGAGGCGTGCCAGGGTCGACCCGCTCGAATTCTTCTTCGGAAAAGGCATCGCTGCCTAGGTCGAAGCTGATCGTGTCGATTAAACAAAAAGCCGCCCACTCGGCGGCTTTTCTTTTTGTATGCAATTTACTGAGCCGGATTCTCTCCGTCCTTTGGTTCCTCGGGCTTCTCCTGAGCGTTGGCCTCCTGGGCATTCTGCTCGGCCGACTGGTTGGCCTGGTACATCTTGGTTGAGATGTCGTTCATGACCTTGGTTAGTTCCTGGGTCGTTGAGTCGATCGCGTCACCATCGGTCCCCGTAACCTTTTCTCGAAGGGCGGCAATCTTGTCGGTCAGCGCCTTCTGGTCGTCCTCTGAGATCTTGTCCTTGTTCTCGTTCAGAAGCTTCTCGGATGCGTAGATAGTCTGCTCTGCGGTATTCTTGTGCTCGATGAGCTTTCGCTTGGCCTCGTCTTCCGCTGCGTGGGTCTCGGCATCCTTCTTCATGCGCTCGATCTCGTCCTGTGAGAGTCCTGATGACGCCTCGATTCGGATGGACTGCTCCTTGTTGGTGGCCTTGTCCTTCGCTGAAACCTTGAGGATACCGTTGGCATCGATATCAAACGTCACCTCAACCTGAGGGATTCCTCGTGGTGCTGGCGGAATCCCGTCGAGCACGAATCGTCCGAGCGACTTGTTGTCCGAGGCCTGCGCTCGCTCTCCCTGTACGATATGGATCTCTACCTGTGTCTGGTTGTCCGCAGCGGTCGAGAATACCTGAGACTTTGAGGCCGGGATCGTCGTGTTCTTCTCGATGAGCTTTGTCGCGATTCCTCCCATCGTCTCGATTCCGAGCGAAAGCGGGATAACGTCCAACAGAAGCACGTCCTTCACGTCTCCCTGGAGGATTCCTCCCTGGATTGCGGCTCCGAGAGCAACCACCTCGTCCGGGTTGATCGATCGGTTCGGCTCCTTGCCGAAGAACTCCTTCACCTTGGCCTGAATGATCGGCATTCGGGTCTGTCCTCCTACGAGGATCACCTCCTGGATATCCTCCTTCTTGAACGGAGACGCCTCAAGCGCACGCTTGGTGATCTCGATTGATCTCTCCACGAACTCCGCTGCCAGCTCCTCAAGCTTTGCCCGGGAGATTCGCTGCACGAGGTGCTCGGGACCGTTCGGGCCTGATGCGATGAATGGGATGTTGATCTCGGTCTCGTTTGACGTCGAGAGCTCGATCTTCGCCTTCTCGGACTCCTCGTAGAGTCGCTGGAGCGCAAGAGGATCCTTGGCAAGGTCGATGGCGGTCTGCTTCTTGAACTCATCGATGATCCACTGGATGATCTTCTGGTCGATGTCCTTTCCTCCCATGTGCGAGTCACCGTCGGTGGACTTCACCTCGATCACGTCGTCTCCCACCTCAAGCACCGAGACGTCGAACGTTCCTCCTCCGAAGTCGAACACGACGATCTTCTCGTCCTTCTTCTTTCCGAATCCGTATGCGAGCGCCGCGGCAGTCGGCTCATTGATGATTCGCTTCACCTCGAGCCCCGCGATTTTTCCGGCGTCCTTCGTCGCCTGTCGCTGGGCATCGTTAAAGTATGCCGGTACGGTGATGACCGCCTCTGTTACCGGCTCGCCTATTCGCGCCTCCGCGTCAGCCTTCAGCTTTCCGAGAATCATGGCCGAGATCTCCTCGGGCCGGTAGTCCTTCCCTGACATCTCGACGACTACACCTCCGGTCTCGGACTTCTTGATCTGGTACGGCACGGTCGCCTTGTCCTTCTCTACTGATGCGTCGTCGAACGAGTGCCCGATGAACCGCTTGATTCCGAATACCGTGTTCTGCGGGTTGGTAACGGACTGCCGCTTCGCGGTCTGCCCGACAAGCCGCTCGTTGTTCTTTGAGATGGCAACGATCGAAGGCGTGGTTCGCGCACCCTCGGAGTTCTCGATGATCTTCGGCTCCGACGCCTCAATGATGGCCATCGCCGAGTTTGTTGTTCCTAAGTCAATTCCTATGATCTTTCCCATGTATATGTATTGGTTAGGTTAATAAGTTTTAGTACAGAAATATTACACACTTTTTTCGAACTTGTACACTTTGACCTGCGCTGCTCTGATAATACGCTTGTCGGTCCTGTATCCTTTCAAAATGACCTGCGCAACCGTATGGTCAAGGGACTCGTCGTCGGTCAGGACCTCCTCGATCGCCTCATGCTCCTGCGGCGAGAACTCCTGCCCGATCGGGTGCAGCTCCCGGACGCCGCTCTCCTCGAGAACGCGCTTGAGCTGCATGTGCACGTACTCGAAACCGGTCAGCCATTTTCTGAACGAGTCGTCGAACGTGCCCGAAAGCGCCATCTCGAAGCTGTCGAGCGTCGGCAGCAGCGACTCGACGAACTCGGTCAGGGCTGCGGCCTTGGCATCTGCATATACAGACGCGTTGCCCTTCTTATAATTAACAAAGTCAGCCTGAGCGCGCTGCCAGCCCTGGAGGTATTCCTCCTTGTCGGCCTGGCATTTCTCGAGCTTTTCCTTCAATGCGGAAATCTTCTTGGCGTACTTGTCGCCCGTTCGTGAGTCCTCGGTGAACTCTTCCTCAATTACAATATCGTCGCCGTCTTCAGTGTGCTCGTGTTTTTTTGACATTGAACAATGAAGTTACAAACTGATAAAACACCAAAATAGAATGTCGGGCAATGCGAATTATCGCTTTGACCACTGGCTGCTCTTTCGTGCCTTCTTGAGCCCGAACTTTCGTCGCTCCTTGGCTCGAGGGTCTCGCTTGAGGAATCCCTTCTTCTTGAGGTCCTTTCGCATCTCCTCGTTGAACTTCACGATGGATCGTGAGATTGCCAGTCGGATGCTCTCGGCCTGAGACGAGATACCTCCCCCCTTAACCTTGGCCGTTACCTCGAACGCCTGTGAAAGCTCTGATCCAAGAAGCGCCTCAGACGCAACGGTCTGAAGGTTCTCGGTCTTGAAGAACTCGGCGACCGGCTTGTCGTTTACGGTGATTGAGTTTGACTTAGCCTCGACCAGTCGAACTCGCGCAATGGCCTCCTTTCGTCGTCCGATTGACTCAATATACTTATCTGCTTTCTTTGTCGCCATAAAATTATTCGCTGATCTTTAGCTTTTTAATCATCTCCGCTCGAAGCCGGTTCTTCGGAAGCATTCCAAGGATCGCCTTTCGGAACACCTCAGAAACACCTCGCTTTACGAGCATCTCGTCGAGCGTTCGAGACTTGAGTCCGCTTGGGTATCCCGTGAACCACTTGTACTCCTTCTCGTCCTTTTTCTTGTCCGAGATGTCAGCCTTTGAGGCATTGATGATGTGCACGCCCTCGGTCGTTACCTTGTTCGGCTCGTACATCGGAGAGTCCTTGCCCATGAGAATCATGGCAGCTTCTGCTGCTACTCGTCCGATCTTCTTGTTTGTTGCGTCAATTGTTTTCATATGCGTATTCATTAATCTACGAACTCGATGTAGGCCATCTTGCTTCCGTCTCCCTGTCGAGGTGCGAGCTTGATGATTCGCGTGTACCCTCCTGGTCGCTCCTTCATCTTGGCGGCGATATTCTCAAGCTCTCGGGCCACGTCGAAGCTTCCTGTCTTGGACTGGATGACTCGCTTGGCGTGCAGGTCAGACTCCTTTGACTTGGTGATGAGCTTCTCGATCGCTGGTCGAAGCTCTCGGGCCTTGGCCTCGGTCGTTACGATCCGCTTGTTCTTCACTAGGTTGTACACCAAAGAGTTCATCAGTGCGTTTCGCTGATTGGCAGGTCGTCCGAATTTTCGCTTTGTCTTGTGGTGTCTCATGGGCTTATAGATTAATATAAATCAGGTCTGTTGTAAAGATTTAGTCTTTGAGTTCGATTCCGTGTTTTGCGAGAAGCTCCTTGATCTCCTCAAGTCCCTTCGCACCGAATCCCTCGATCTCAAGGATGTCAGACGACTTCTTTCGGGCAAGTCCACCTACGGTTCGGATGTTGGCGTTCGAAAGCGCGTTGATCGTTCGAGCAGAAAGCTCGAGATCCTCGATTCGAGTCTTAAGGAAGTCCTCTACGTCGATTTCCTCCTGCGGCTCCTCTGCCTGTGCAGAGGAAACAGGAAGCTCAACCTCCTCCTTGAATCCCACGATTGCCTTAAGCTGGGTGATCATGGTTGAGATAGAGTGCTCAAGCGCCTCCTTCGGAGAGATTGTTCCGTCGGTCTCGATGGTGATTCGAAGTCGGTTGTAGTCCGTTCGGTCTCCGACTCGCATGTTCTCCGTCTCGTAGTTCACTCGTCGAATAGGCGTGAAGATCGCGTCTAGGGCGATTGTTCCAACCTCCACCTTCTCCTTGTGAAGCACCTCCTTTGGAACGAATCCGATTCCGTTCTCCACGCGCATCTCGATTGAGATCTCTGTCTTGGTTGTCACCTCGAACAGGTACTGATCCTTGTTCACGATGGTGATCTGTGAAGGAGTGTCGATATCGGCAGCGGTTACCTTGGCAGGTCCCTTCACCTTGAGGTTAACGCTAAGCGGCTCCGCGCTGTCCATCGAGAGTCGGATCTTCTTAAGGTTGAGGATGATGGAAATAACGTCCTCCTTAACTCCCTCGACAGTTGAGAACTCGTGCCCTACTCCTCCGATTTTTACCTCGGTGATAGCTGTTCCCGGCAGTGATGAAAGGATGATTCGTCGAAGCGAGTTTCCAAGCGTGTGTCCGTATCCAGGATATAGTCCGTCGATCTCGTAAATTCCCTTCGAGTTCTCCTCTGAGACGATCTTAGGCTTTGACGGAATTGCAATGTTTTTCTCAATCATAGTGTTATACGTTACGTTTTAAAATTATCGCTTGTAATATTCCATTACTGAGTTCAGGTCAAAGTGGAGCTCCGTCGCGTTGTATACGGCCTCGCCAGTGATCTCTACTGAAAGATCCTTTCCGTTCACTTTCAGCCATGCAGGTGTAGTCGTCTCGGTCAAATTCTTCTCAACCTCCGCAAAGAGCTTCTTTGACTTGCTTCCCTCTCGGATAGCAACAACGTCGCCCTTCTTTAGCGCGTAGGATGGGATATTCACTCGCTTTCCGTTCACAGTAAAGTGTCCGTGAGATACGGCCTGTCGAGCCTGGAGTCGAGTCTTGAGGAAGCCTGTCTTTAGCACGACGTTGTCTAGTCGAGCCTCAAGCAGTCGGTATAGGTAGTCCGCCTGGTTTGACTTGGTCTTCTCGATAACCTTTGTTACGTAATTCTTGAGCTGCTTCTCCATGATTCCGTAGGTGTATCGTACCTTCTGCTTCTCAAGAAGCTGAAGCCCGAATACGGAACCGCCACCTCGCTTAGGGCGAGTATTTCGATTCTTGCTCTTCTTCTGCTCATTCCAAGAAAACTTGGCAGTCTGTGTCTTTTCGAACACCGCTGCGCCAAGTCGTCGTGCAATTTTATACTTTGGTCCAATTTTCATAACTCAATCTGTTTATATCCTATTGCTTGCTAATAAAACCTACACTCGTCGTGCCTTAGGAGCCTTTGGTCCGTTGTGAGGAACCGGAGTTCGGTCCTTGATCGACTTGATGTTGATTCCCTTTGAGACGAATCCTCGGATTGAGGACTCTCGTCCGGAACCTACTCCCTTTACGACCACGTCAATCTCCTTAAGTCCGAGCTTCTCGGCCTTCTCGGCCAGCTCCTCGGCTGCCTTTGAGGCTGCGAACGGAGTTCCCTTCTTTGCGCCCTTGAATCCAAGAGCACCTGATGAGGTTGAGAGAATCGCGTTACCCTTGGTGTCAGTAAGAACGATCTTGGTGTTGTTGAACGTGGCCTGAACGTACAAGATACCCGAATCAAGCTTCTTTCGTGGTAGTTTCTTTCCTGCTCCTGACTTCACTGAGTCTGATGAGCCCTTTTTTACAATTCGTTTCTTTCCCATATGTTAATTATTACTTCTTCTCAACCTTAGTTCGTCCAGATCCCATAGTCTTTCGAACGTTTCCTCGAACCGTTCGTGAGTTGGTCTTGCTTCGCTGTCCTCGAGCAGGCAGTCGCTTGGCGTGTCGGCTTCCTCGGTATGATCCGATATCCTTCATTCGCTTTACGTTTGCTGAAATCTCTCGCTTAAGCTCTCCCTCGATCTTGAACTTCTCAATCTCCTCTCGAATCTTGTTCTCGTCATCGGCCGTAAGCTCTGTAGGCTTCTTGGTCGAGTCGATCCCGATCTTGGCAAGCAGTGTTCGGGCTCGCGATCGTCCTACACCGTAAATTGCAGTCAGTGCGAACTCGAGCTGCTTGTTATCTGGAATTGTTATACCCTGTATTCTCATTTTGAATTCTCGTTTGTTTTGAAAGCCTAGTGTAACAAAAGAACCTTGATTTGTAAAGGGAGTTCTTAGACTCGCTTCACGATGCGTGCCTTTCCTCCGTACGGATCCTCCACCATTTCGACCGTATCCCCTACAAGGACTCGAATTTTGTGCATACGCATCTTGCCGGCTAGGTATGCCAGGGTCTCTCTCTCGTTGTCTATAAGCACGCGGAACATGGTGTTGGGCATGGCCTCAATCACGGTTCCTCGTACTGTCTCGTCCTTATTTTGCATCAGTATTTTATAGCAGTATTTAGTGGTTATGTCAATTTATTCAGCCATTTCAGCCTTGATTTTTGAGGTATCTGACGGGAATTTGGTCTTCCAAAATGGATCAAGGGCGATATCTGCCTTTTCGATCGACTGGTGTGTGCCCATAATCTGGACCACCTCGCTTCGCTTTTTGCCCGCAATCTCAGCCTTTAGGGCCTCAAGATCGGTAAGCCAGGTCAGCTCGGATGAGCCCGTAACGATGACGGCATTCGAATCAGCGAGGAAGTCGAGCGGCTGGGTCTGGAGCATGAACTGGTCGGCGGCAGTGGTTCCCGTGATGGTTCTCTGGCCAATATAGTTGTATAGATCCTGCTTGTTGAAGCTATATGCGGTAGCGTTTGCCGTTAGGCTCAGGGTTACGGTGTCTCCGTCCACGCTGTCGGTCAGCTCTCCGTAGGTGACGGTCTCGATGTCTGGAACCACGATCGTGTCACCGGACTCAATCGCCTTGGCGGTAAACTCTGCCTCAAGCTTGGCCTTGAGCTCGTCGTACGCGTCATCCTCCTCATCGTCGGATACCACCTTCTTTACCCCGATATATCCTCCCGTCATGTCGGTCACGGACTCGGCGGTAATCTTGTCGAACTGCTCCATGCCGCTGAAACCAGGAATAGTGAACTTGGTCTTTCCGATATTGTATTCCTCACCTGCGCTATCCGCGTACACCTCAACCTCAAGGCTTCCCGGGACCTGCTGTCCGTTTACTACCTTAAATCCTGGTACGCTGACAGACTCCTTGATTCGATATACAAGTCCCTCGGGGGTCTGGAATCGCGTGTTCTTTACCAATTCCTGCGGCTCCTCCTTGTGATTGTTAATGATCCTGATTCGTCCCTTGGCCTGCTGCTCCACTTGCTGTTCAGACGTCGCCTCAAGAGAGACTGACTGCGTCTTTGTGACCTGGGTAACCGTTGCAAGGGTCGAACTTGCCCCTACCGGAACCTGCACGTCGATCTCATATGTAGACTTCTTCGGGTATACGACGATTTCTGCCTTGGTTCGACCAAACAGGAATACGGCTCCGACAAGTGCGCCAATAAGAATGAACGTAGTGAACGCCTTCTTGCCCCTGCCTGATCTGCGGCGCGGTCCGTCTGATCTGAAGGGAGTTTTTGAAACGGGTTCCAGGTCCTGTTCTGAGTCGTCCGGGGTCTGGTACGCGGTCTCGTTGAATTTCCTTGGATTGAAGACCGGCTCCTTGTCCTCTGGTTCAGGCGCCACTTCCGGCTCGGCAACTGGTCGTGCTCGAAGCGGAGCGTCAGAAACGGTCTTCTTTCCTTCCCTGTGCTTTGGAAGCGGAATGTCTCGAATAGATCGCTTGTGGCTTGCCGGTACTACGTCCTGAAGGAAATTCTTTTTCATGGTGTGTCTCTGCGTGTTTATGTTAGTGCTTCTAAATGTAAATCCAACTCGTTGGTAAGCGTCGGAGTATTGTATGTAATTATATCCTTAAACAAGGACATATCAAAGTTGATTATCCTATACTGGCCGTGCACGACAACGGGCCCCGTCTTGAGGTGCCGGATCAGGAGATCGGCGAAAAAATCCCTTGACTTGCTGTCCGTTACGATTAGCAGCTTGCTCGGCACGCTCTTGCTGTATCCGGCGTAGGCAGCCAATACAAACTCTACCCATCGGCTCTTCAGCCGGTCCACTCGCTCCTGCTGCCCCTTTCCCTTCAGCTTTATTTCCTTCTGGTACAGCAGGTCATAATCGTACGACTGGATGTTGCCCTGGATTTCCCGAAGAAAGTCATGCTTGCCCACCGGGAAGGTGGCGTAATACGAAAGCGAGTCGTCCTCTATGATGCCGACTTCGGTAATCTCCCCGCCTACGCATACAAACGAGATGTTGTCCTCGTGTACAAGCAGCTTCTTTATCTGTCCAAACAGCAGGATCGGACTGGTCATGTAGGCGGCCTTTTCGGAAAGCGGCAGGCAGGCCGTGACCGTCTGGTTTAGGATATCGTAGGTCTGTCTTGACATGTAGCTTGAGTACACGTCGAGCGAAATGTTGCTGAACCTGGACTCTGTCAGTTCGGTTATTGAGTATCCGTTGGTCAGGATCCGTACCACCTTCTTCTCAAGGTTCACGAGCTGCTTCGGCGTCTTGATGGAGCGCATCTGGTCTGCCAGGAACTTTTCGCTCACGACAACGCTGTCCTTATGGGAAATCACCGAGATGTTGGAGGTAAACCACGGCGCATACAGCACGATGACGGTTCTGTACGTCTTCCCCTGAGTCATGCTGCTTATTTCAGCAGCTGATCCCTTAAGCAGGGATGTCAGTTCTGAAATGCATTGCGACGTATACAGTTGGGGATCCTGCGAATTTCCAAGCAGGATTATTTTTCTTTGGACGAGTACGACCTCGCGCGGGCCGTTCCGGGAAATGCGTACGAGCTCAAGGTCGATTGACGAGCTCTTGAGCGAAATGGAAAGCGTGTACGAAGACGTGTTCTTCGACGTAAATAGCCGCATGAACGTAGTATACCACTCCTGCGCAGCGTATGTCGGTATTGTGGGGCGCGGCTGAGGAAAATTCGGCTACTTTTTGCAGATCAGATCGATGGTCTCAAGAATGGAGTGCTGCTTGCTTTTCTTTATTCCGATCCTGTCCAGCGTCCCGTGGTGGTCCCTGATGTCAGTGCACATGATGACGCCCTGCTCTATTAGCCTGGTCTGCTCATGCTTGGACAGTTCGGGAATGGCGGTGATCGGATGCAGGTTGTATTTCTCTATGTAGGAAAGCAGGCTTTCTCCCTCGGGATGGTTCCAACTCATCACGTCAAAGGTCCCGACACATGATACGTACGCAAGCGCGTTATCGGTAAAGTTCGTGTTGGTGATGAGCATCCCCTTGGTTACGTGGCGATATTCCCCGTCAATGTTGAGCTTTCTCCCAATAAGGTCGTCCATGCGAGCCTTTACATACAGGGCCACCTTCGTATCGGACTTCAGATACGACTCGTTGTGGAACTTGGCCTCGATGCAGATAACCTCGTCACCCTTGTAGGCCAAAACATCCACCTCGTGCTCGATGCATCCGCCTCGTACCATCACTCCCGTCTGGCACATGTAACCAAGTTCGGTAAAGATTCGGGCAACAAACAGTTCGAACGGAAATCCGGATGGGCCGAGATCCATGACTGACTGCTTGAGAGCGTACCGAATGGCGTTCGGGTTTTTGGTCTGAAACGAGGTAAGGGCCTTGTGCGCGAGCGCATAGATTTCCCCTGTTGTCATACCGTCTCTCAGACGCGACGAGACATGCGTGATAACGCGCTCAATCTCGGCATCGGTTGCCTGGGAGCGCTTAAGCGAGCGGACCAGCTTCTGCTCATCAAACAGTTCCTGGTCGCCGTTATGCTTGGTAATGACGAAGTCCGGCATGCCTTATCCCTTGAGCTCTAGCTGAAAGTCGTCGATATCGATTCCCTCGGGAACCTCGAATCGATCAAGCCTGTACTCGATTCCGTCCACGAAGAGCGTGAAGTTCGGAGTCTCACCTGTCGCAACCGTCGTGGTCGCCCTGAACTCTCGCGGAGTCACGACCTGTGCGCACATAACCCCCTCCTTCGGCGCAATTGTCGTCACGTCTATTCGATAGGTGCTTGAGTTTGAAGGCGAAACCGAGGTCTCCAGAGTGTGGCACGGAGTCGGCAGCTGAAGCTCTCCGACAACCGTATATACACCGTCCTTAGACTGTTCCTTTACCGCAACGGTCGGCATGAACAAATCATCCTGCATTCCGTTTTCGGTCGGACTTTCTACAAGCGGCTTCTTGAATACGAACTCGTACGCATACAGACACGCTGCCAAAATAACCAATAAAGTAATGATTGCAATGATTTTGTTTTTCATATGCTTCTAGTATACCACCTTGTCGACGATACCGCCCCCGATGCACACAGGTCCGTCATACAGT
>CBKWTF010000003.1:0-19700 GCA_966677695.1 uncultured bacterium
AAGTCCGAGCGGAGCAATCACCATGAGGGGCAGGATATGCGTTCTGACACCCTCAAGAGTACCGCAGCCGAAATGGCTGAAGTTGAAAGATTCGCCCGCTGAGTTCCTGACGCCGTGACTTCCCTGTGCGCCTCCGACCTTGAGGACGGTGTGCGCATTCTGTCTGCAGCAGATACCGTGGACGATACCGCCCTTGCCTCCGTCACCGCCTCCAAGGTCCGTGACGGTAAATATCTTCTTCCTGTTTTTTGATGATCCGGATTGAGGATTCTTCATCGTCACGAATGGTTGTTGGTTTTTGATCGCAAAGAAAAAGGGGCGGCGTCATCGACGCCGCCCCGTTCCAAAGACAGGAGCTCGATTACGTCCACATGGACTTCTCTCCCTCCGTACCCGCCGTGTCGGCATCTTCTTCGGTCAGCGAGGCGACGCCGCCGGACCCGATGGGCCAGACGTCGGTCTTGCTCGCGAACCGGTCCCCCTTCTTCGGCAGCCTGTCGAAGTTCGGGAGCGCTGCCTGCGCGCCGAGCGGGATTTTCGCAACGGCTCGCTTGATACTGTCGGCATCGGAAGTCGAAAGGCCCGCACCCTTCACCAGAAAGTCTTTGACCGTCTGGAGATCGATGGTTCCCTCAGTAAGACCGATGACGGCAGCTTCGACTGCCGGCAGCAGATGAACATCCGGGACAGTGATCACCCGTTCGGGACCGTACATGTCGGCCCAGAAAGAATAGACGTCGCCTCTTGCTCCAACCTGGATCAGGAAGGCGTGCGCAATCTTCAACAGATCTTGCACGGCTTTCTTTGTGGTCGGAACGTTTCGCGAATCGATCTTGTGGCCGTTGTCAGCCACACGGTCGAACACGTCGTCGCCGAACACCCGCTTGAGCTGACCGACCTCGATGCGTTCCCGGCCGCGGGCATCGGTCACGGTGAAGTCATAGGACTTCAGACCGTACTGCACAATATGTGCCGCGGTCAGATATGCCGCACCGAAAATGCCGTATTGCGGATCCTCGTCCGAATCGCCACCCGCTTTCTCGGGCACCATAAGAGTCAGTTGTTCGGCGATCTTGATATCCATCTCCGCTTGCGAGCGGCACAGGATATAATCGTCCGATTTGTCTCCGAAGATGCCATTGATGATCTGCAGGTCGTAGCGGCCAAGCGGCGCGTTCTTGATCTCATGAAGCAGCCTGTAGCTGTCCGGAAGAGCCTTGAACGCAAGGTCGACATTGCCGCCCATGGAACCGGTGGTATCAAACCGCGTCTCCTTGAGGATCGGCGGGCCGACCAGCATCACGAAGTGGCTTCCACGCTTTTCAAGGCGCGGCAGGGAGCGACGGATCGCTCCGTAGCCCTTGGGATCCACCAGCGGATCCAGTCCGCGACCTTCTTTGTGCCTCTGTTCTCCGCGCATCGTCACGCTCGGGCCCTCCTCTTCGACGGCGGACGCAAATGACGTGTAGGTATGGTGGTTGAATCTGTTATCACCCATGGCGTGTAATTTCCTTTCAGTTTTCGGTTTCGGTTTGGACCTGTCCGATCGGATAGGCCCTAAAGGGATGGAACTGACTCGGCCAACGCTTGCGTACCGTCTCATAGAAACGGGTATGCGCGTCATCGGCGCTTTTCTCGTCGCACAGAAGCAACGAGAACAGGAGGTCACGGTACCAGTTGTCCGTCAGATCAGGATCCTTCGGTATAGTGCCTGCGCGTTCACTTCCTCCAAGTACGCCGATCGTAATCAGCGCCGCTTGGGAAATTTCCTCGTTTGCGGCACTTCTCGTAATCAAGGAGTCCGAAACGATGGATGAGCTCCAGTCGAAGACGACCACGTAGTGCTGTTCGCGATTAAGGAGGACGTTGTCCTTCGCAAGGCGAACGTTGACATGGTGGTAATGTGCAAACCCGAGCAGCTTAAGAAGCTTGCCCAGAATCCATACGCTCGTCTTGGGATCTACCCGAAGCCGCTCACGCGACTCCAGCCGACTGATCGGTGCGAGATCAGAAAGCTTTTCGCAGACATAGGACATGTCCAGGATGAGAATGCGGCGACCGCCCTGGTCCGTCGAGATGAAATTCTCGACAAGACGCGGAAAAAATCTCCGATATCCCAGCTCGCTCTTCTTACTGGCGGCTCTTTCTTCCTCGATCTTGTCCGCGGCGTCCTGCAGGGTCTGCAGGACGAACGCCTCACGATCCAGGACGCCGTTCAAGCCTTTCGACTTTGCAATCTTGAGGATGGCTGGTCTGCCGTCCTCGAGGACGCACTCATACAGCGTAAAGGCATCGGTTCCACCGAGTTGCCCACCGGTCTTGTACGTGCCTAGGGGGCTAACGATTTCTTGCATCTGATGTCTGTATTGGGTTGATGGTAAAGGACATTTTCTGTTGAAAATCTGGGCTCGTTATACCAATAAAATATAAAAACGTCAATGTCTTGCAGCCATGAAAAAAGCCGCCTCAGATAGAGGCGGCTTTTTTATTACTCTGCCTTTGGCTCCTCTGCAGGAGTCTCCGCTGGTGCCTCTGGAGCCGTCTCCTCTGCAGGCGCAGCTTCCTCAGCAGCCGGAGTCTCGGGAGCAGTCTCAACTGGAGCTGCTGCCTCCTCGGCTACGACCTCCTTCTTAGGAGCGGTCTTCTTCGGAAGGGCATTCACCTTCTTCTTGTCGATAACCTGCTCTGAGACCAGAAGGTTGTGGACGGTGTCGGATACCTGAGCACCCTTTGAGATCCACTCCTTTACGCGATCCTTGTTCAGCGTGTTCTTGTTCTTGCTTCGTGGATCATATGATCCGAGCACCTCGATGAACTTTCCGCTCTTAGGTCCGTTCTGGGAGTTTCCCACAACAACGCGAAACACGGGCTCGTGCTTCTTTCCGATTCTCTGTAGTCTTATTTTTAGCATGGAGCGTATAGTAGCAGATAACGAGCATACAGTCAATACAGAATCAGGCACAAGAAAACCCCGCCGTCCTATGGGACGGCGGGGTGCTTAGTCTTGCACAGAGCGGCCTCATGGCCTATCAAGCAAGCTGAGGTCGAGAAGAGTTTCCTGGTCTACGTAGTCGAACAGGACAACCTTGGGTGCGAATTCCTGCACGTCGCGCAGCAGCACGCAGCCGGCATCCCGGCGGATGCTGATGTGTTTGTGCGACTTCAGAACAAACGGCAGTTTGTAGAATTTGACGTTTCGACCGTGCAGCAGCATCAGGCGGCGACGATCCAGGAGGTACGAGTCGGGACCGATGCGATACGCCGTCTTGGGCGGCGCATGCAGTTCCGGATCGTACGTACTCGAATCGGTATACGGGATGATCCGCCCGAGCTCAGCATGAATGATTCCGATGCTTTCATGGTCGGCATCAGGAACGCTGGACACGTCCAGGTCAGTCGTAAAGAGCCGAGCCTCGGACATCCACTTCTTCCCTTCCGTATCGAGAGGAACAAGCCTTCCAAACGGCTCGGAAAACAGACGGACGGTCCGCTCCCCCTCATGCACGACGATGTTGATGCCCGAACCGTCGCGAATTTGCCACATACCGGGCGCAAGCTGCCTCTTCTCCTTTACCTGTTCAAGATCCACCTCTCTAAAAGACCTCCATAGCCTTTCAACGCTCATGTTTTTTCAGGGTTCGTGTTCCCCTTCAGATTACTGTCTGGGCCACTTTTGTCAAACAAAGAGAAAAGCCGCGGCGCGCATGCGCGCCGCGGCCCAACCGATATACCAAGGAAAGTTCAGGAGGAGATGTTGAGATCATAAAAGATCTTGTGCAGCTTTTCAAGGCACAGCAGCCACGGGTCGGCCCTTCTCTCACGATCAAGCCGCTTCAGAAGCGCCGCATAGAACGCTGCCACGACCTCAGGCACGCATGACGCAAGCTCAAGAAGGTCCGTCGGATGCTCTTCCAGAAATTCCTTCAGATACCGTCTTTTGTTGCACACCCCGCGAAGCCGAACTCCCATCTTCTGCCTGCCAAGCGCACTGACCTGCTCAGGGTATCGGCACGTGAGCAGGAACTTGTATACGACATCAAGGCCGGTTGACCGAGCGAGGTCGGTCCTGATCACGTCCTCGGGCTTACGGGACTCAATGGCATTCGGATTCACGGACAAATCGTTTCCCTGCAGTGCATGCGCAGGATCGAGTCCCTTGTCTGAATTCATAAAATGTTCTCTTATGTCGGATACTACCAGCACGGGCGGCAAGTGACAAACACCGTCAAATGACCTACTATTGGTAGCATATGGAAACCAAAATCAGCGTGACATCGCGCGGTACCGGCTACTTCATCCACCCGGAGACCGAAGAATTCGTAGAGATACAGGCGGACCGACTGCACAAGTCGCTCCATAATGACGTCGTCGAGATAAAGATGCTTGATGAGCGGCTGCAGGACAAGCCTCAGGCCGAGGTCGTACGACTCGTAAAGCGAACCAAGGATACGTTCGTCGGTTTTGTTGAGAAGAACCCGAACAACGGAGAGGCGCGGCTCGTGGCTGACGACTTCCGTATGTATACCGAGATCTACCTCGATGAGAAGAGCGCGTCCAAGGTGAACGAGAACGAGAAGGTGCAGGTGCGCATGACCGACTGGACCGGCGAGTACCCGAACGGAGAACTCGTGCAGGTCATCGGAATGAAGGGTGAGCATGAGGTCGAGATGAAGTCCATCCTGCTTGAGAAAGGGATCATCGCGGACTTCAAGCCCGCGCTTCTTGAGGAGGCGAAGTCGCTCAAGGCGGCATGGTCCCCCATTCCGGCCGATGAAATCGCAAGACGACGCGACATGCGCGGCACGACGACGTTCACCATCGACCCGGTAACAGCCAAGGACTTCGACGATGCCCTTTCGATCAAGAAGCTCGACGGAAACGTATGGGAAATCGGCGTGCATATCGCTGACGTGTCGCACTTCGTGACTCCCGGAACCCAGCTCGACCTGGAAGCCAAGGATCGTGCGTTTTCCGTCTATCTCGTGGACCGAACCATCCCGATGCTTCCCGAGATTCTTTCCAACGACATCTGTTCCCTTAACCCGAACGAGGATCGACTGGCATTCTCTGTCGTGTTCCACATCGACGAAAAGGCACAGGTGTCCGACGTGTGGTACGGACGAACCGTCATCCACTCGGACAAGCGGTACTCGTACGAGGAGGCGCAGGAGATTCTCGACAGGAAGGAGGGACTGTTCTATGACGAGCTCAACACGCTTAATCAGATATCAAAGAGACTTGGCCAGATGAAGCTCGCCAACGGAGCGATTCGGTTCTCATCCGAGGAGTTCGAGTTCGTGCTGGATGAGTTCATGTTCCCTGTCGCCATCAAGAAGAAGGAGCACATCGATACCCACAGCCTCATCGAGGAGTTCATGCTTCTGGCCAACCGTCATGTGGCCAAGTACATCTACGAGCAGGACAAGAAGGTGAACGGAGGAAAGGCCGTCGGACTGATGTACCGCGTGCACAACTCTCCCGATGTCGACAAGCTCCAGGAGCTTGCGGCCTTCCTTAAGGCCATCGGCTACACGCTCGAGCTCAAGCCGGACGGAAGCGTCGATCCGAAGGAGATCAACAAGCTGCTGGCATCGGTTGAGGGAAAGCCCGAGGAGAACCTCATCTCGAGCGCGACGATCAAGACCATGTCGAAGGCGATCTACTCGATCGACAACCTGGGACACTTCGGACTGGCCTTCGAGTACTACACCCACTTCACCTCCCCTATTCGCCGATATCCTGACCTGATCGTGCACCGCATGCTCGGATACTTCCTCGACAAGCAGGAAATTCCGGACAACGAGCTGTCAGAGCTTGCGGAAGTCGCGGCGCACTCAACGACACGCGAGATCACCGCGGCCGAGGCCGAGCGCGAGTCGATCAAGTACAAGCAGATCGAGTACATGACCCAGCACGTAGGCAACGAGTACAAAGGCATCGTTTCCGGCGTTGCCAAATGGGGTCTCTTCGTGACCATCGAGGAGAACGGCGCAGAGGGACTCGTGCACATCTCAAAGCTCGGCGAGGACTATTTCAAATTTGTAGAAAAAGAATACAAGATCGTCGGCGAGAAGACCGGCAAGGTGTTCAGACTCGGAGACGAGATCACGATACGTGTCGCAGGCGCGAACATGGAGGAAAAGAAGATGGATCTGGAGCTGGTTGCGTAGATAGTGTGCGGATGGTACTGTTCTGCCAGAACCAAATTCGCACTACCCATGAAACCATTGAGCATCAACGAGATTCAGGCTGGCAGATTTGCTGTTACAAATCATCCGAAACTGGACAGAGAGATGAAATGCCCCTGCTACATCCTTAGAAGGAGAGAGCACTACGCCGACGTGATTATCCTGTTACCGGCGCCTGAAAACAACTTTCGTCCGCAAAGCTTGCAAGATATTCTGGCAATCGAGGTCCAACTGAGGCACGACGAACCTTTTCCTCGGGTAGACAAGGATTACGAACAAAATAAAGGAGATCGCCTCGACTTTGACCTTTGGGAAACTGACAAATCCCATTCGGACGAGAAGTGGATTGATGCGATCTCCCTCACCATAGGATTAACCCAAGGTAAAGAATCGCGCCTTCTGGGAGAATTCCATGAGAAACTACGGGATATACAACGCCAACAAACTCTGTTCTATGCTGTTGTAACCCATTTTCACAACACGCGTTGTCAGCGCATACAAACTGGTTGATATTTTATAAAGCGCGACGGGCCCACAGGATCGTCGCGCTTTCATTTGCTAAAACATAAATTTCATGTTATCGTATAGACCGTTTCATGAATGTTCCTTCCACCACACTAATCGTATGCGGATTCCTGCTGCTGCAGCCGGCCAACGGCTTCACGCAGCACCCGCCACTCAGTCATCCGGTCAACTGTCCCATCACGACAATTGCACTGCTCAAGGAAGGACGAGTCATCAACACGGACCAGGCCCACAAAGCTTGGTCCAATCTGTCCACGGAAGACGAACGGATCGAGGCCAACGCCTTTATCCTGAGTCTTGCCGTTACCGCCGAAAAGGATGCAAACGACGCGCACGCCCTCTGGATGAAATCCGGAAACAAGACCCAGGACGCAAGCAATCCCCTGTACGTTCGCTGGAACAACAAGTCCCAGCGATACCAGCAGATCAGACTGCTTGCTTCGCGGCTCGGAGTCCGTATCTCAGGACCGGGAGGTGTTCGCGGTTGGGCATAAACCGCATACGAAAACGGCCGACTCGCTCACGCGTGTCGGCCGTTTTTCTTTTATGCAAATTATTTCGCCACCAGCACCGCCTCCTCGAACTTGATCGACAGCACCTTGGACGCGCCGTCGGTCATGGTGATACCGAATATCACGCCCGCACGCGACATGGTCTCGCGGTTGTGCGTGATCAGGATAAGCTGCGAGTGCTTGGCGAGGTTCTCGATCATGTCTCCGTAGCGCTTGCTGTTGGCTTCGTCGAGCGCGGCATCGGTCTCGTCCAGAATAATGAACGGAGGTGGGTTCACGGATGACATCGCGAACAGAAGCGCGATCGAGGTAAGCGCGCGCTCTCCTCCAGACAGCATCATCAGGCTCTTCACCTTCTTGCGCGGCAGGTTCACGTCGATGTCGAGGCCTTCCTCAAACACTTCCTCCTCGTCATCGTCGGCACTGACCTTCTTTTTCTCAAGCTTAAGCGCGGCCTCCCCTCCGCCGAACATGACAGAGAAGAACTTGCCGAACTGCTGGTTGATCTTGTCGAGTCCTCCCTTGAAGCGCTCGGCGATCTCCTCGTTGAGATGCTCTATCACCTTCTGCAGGTCGACCGATGCGGCCTGCAGGTCCTCGAGCTCCTTGCGCAGGAACTCGTCTCGCTGCGCAGTCTCCTGATACTCCTTCACGACGTCCTCGCTCGCACCGACGCCCATCTCCTCCAGGCGGATCTTGAGTCGCTCAAGCGCCTTGCGCCGCTCCTTCTGAAGTGACCGAGGCTCGTCGAGCACGCTCGGGTCCTCCTTATGCGCATACTCGCCCACCATTCTTCCAGCAAGCACGATCGCCTCCTGTACCTCGCGGTTGAACTCTTCCTCGTCCGCCTGCAGCTCGCGCTGTTTGTACTGCATGTCGGAATGCCGCGAAGACAGATCAGACTTCTGGTTCATCAGCGCGATAATCTCGGCGTTCGATACGGGCTTCTGCAGCTCCTGAATCTGCGACTGCAGCGCTGACTGCTCAGCGTTGGCGGCCTCGATGTCCCTGCGCACATCGTTAAGCTTGCCGCGGTTCGTATCCATGTCGCGCTCAAGCTCGGCAATCCTGCTGCTCATGTCGGGAGCTTGTACCTCCTCCTTCTTTTCCCCTGAAACAAATGATTCAAAAAATGAGATGAGTCGCGCAATCTGTGACTTCACGGTCTCGATCGAGTCGAAGCTGAGCGCGCGAAGCTCCTCGATCTTCGCCTCAACGTCGCTCTTCTTGAGAATTATCTTCTCGTCCGTATGGACAGGAACGACATTCTGCAGGTCGTTCAGGGTCTTGATCTGCCCCTCAAGCCCGGCCATGGTACGCGCAATTTCGTATTCAGTATCCTTGAGATGGGATATTTTGTACCGCACTTCCTGGACCCTCTCCCGCAGCCCATCCTCCTCGCTCGTATCTCGTGTCTGCCTGGAGAACGCCTCGATCTGGGCGTTCAGGTCGGCAAGTCGCCGCTTGATCTCGTCACCCTGCGACAGCTCCTTTTTGGCATGCTGAATATAGGTAAACTCCTTGGACAGATATTCCTGGTACTTCTCGGTTACCTCTTTTCGGACCTCGACCGCCTTCTCAACCTTCTCCACTTGCTTCTTGAGGAATCGCAAATGAGGCGCAAGCTCTCGTCTGAGCGACTCAACTTGTGCCGTGTTCTCGGCAGTCTTCTCAAGCTTCTTCTCTGAGTCCTGCTTGCGGTACTGGTACAGGCGCAGACCGAGCGCGTCCTCGAGCATCTCTTTTCGCTCTTTGTTAGACGTATTCAAAATTCGGTCAGCCTCTCCCTGCGAGATGATATGGTGACCGGTAGAGCCGATGTTGGCACCGGCAAGCAGCTCCTGAATGTCCTTCAGGCGGACCTTTGATCCGTTTATAAGATACTCGTTCTGCCCGTCACGATGCACGACACGCTCAATAATCACGTCGTCCAAGTCAAGCTTGAGCAGACGGTCCGTGTTGTCGAATGTGATCTTTACGGCAGCCTTGTTCTGTCGGGAGATCTTGGTCGTACCGTTGAAGATCATGTCCTCTCCCTTCTTTCCTCGAAGGGACTTGAGCGACTGCTCTCCGAGCACGAACCGGAACGCTTCGGCGACGTTGGACTTACCGGATCCATTAGGGCCCACGATCGCCGAAATGGACGTCTCAAACGAAAACGAGTCCTTCTTGGCGAAGGACTTGAAGCCCGATATCTCAAGGGACGTAAGTCGCATATGCCCCTATTGTACCAACTCGGAGGGTTTTAAAAAAGAAATAAAAACTGGATAACGTGCGCGTATTTTGACAAATTTAAAAAGTAGTTTACTATATACCGGCTGTCCCATACAACACAGCACCATGATCAGCACACCCCCAATAGATACGACTGGAAACTGGATCAATATCTGCTCCCAGATGGAAACCTGCCCCGGAACTGAAGACTTCGCGCGTTACCTGCTCGCCGTCGGCCGAGCCGGCATCAAACGCCGCGAGGATAACCACGTCCTGAGGTTCGGTCACCGGAAATGGATGGTCGACGTCATCCTGCTCGCCGAGCCGGAGGAAGTCGAAATCCATACCCTGCGATGCCAAGTCGTTCGGGCCAAGGGCTTTCTGCCCGACGGCATCGAGCCCGAGGCATTCATCCGGATATGCGATTACGATCCCAGAACCAAGACGACTGGACACGTTGAGCTCTTCCTGCCCAACTAACCAGACCAACGCGTTCCCCGAAAGGGCGACCGGCTCTGCCGGCCGCCCTCTTTCTTTTTATGCACATCGGCTCGCTGAGGTGCTATGATGAACGTACTGTCCCGGCAACAATGCCATGACAATGTTCATTCCAAAAAGTGAAATTGAGTGTGGAGAATGGAAGATCGTAAAAAGCGGACTCGATCACTGTCCTGACAACATTCGCTTCAACGACTTTCTCAAGCTGTTTGACTTGGTGCAAGACAAGAACCAGCTGCAGAGGCTCGTAACCCTCAGGTTCCGCGTGACCAATTCCTTCGGGAAGCGGAAATGGATCGACCTGGCAGTCAGCGAGTATACCCAGCAGGACGGCTGGGAGTTCGAACTCATCGGAGAGGTGCGATTCACGCCTGGCAGCAAGGCCGTATCGCACATCCAACCCGGATCGATATTTCGCATAACAGGATATCGACCCTGCGATCGTACAGCCAAGACGCTTGAGATTTTTCACCCTCAGTTATAGCACCCTAATGGAAGGGGCGGCCGTTTCCGGCCGCCCCTCTTTTTTATTTCCAGTCCTGAATTGCGTATTGCTTACGCAGGCATCCACCCCTTCTTCTCAAGCGCCTTGCGAGCGGCCTCCTGCTCGGCCTCCTGCTTTGACTTCCCCTTTCCGGTAGCCAGCGTCTCGTCCTTGATCTTCACGGCAACTGTGAAGTACTTGTTGTGGTCAGGACCCTCCTCATGCACGGTCTCGTACACCGGAGTGATCGAGAGCAGTTCCTGGGACCGCTCCTGCAGGAAACTCTTGGCGTCGATGAACGTCCCGCTGCTTACGATCTCGTCAGTCAGCGACAGCAGGTAGCTGTTGATGAACGAATACGCCGCATCGTAGCCCTGGTCGAGATAGATCGCGCCGATCATCGCCTCGAAGGTGTCTGCAAGAATGTACTGTCGCGCGCGTCCGCCGTTGTCCTTTGACTCGCCGCGAGAAAGAAGCAGGAAGTCATTGAACCCCAAATCCGAGGCAACCTTCGAAAGCGTGTTGGTATTCACGAGCGCGGCCCGGTATGACGTAAGCGCACCCTCATCCTTGTTGGGGTACTTGTTGAAAAGAAACGCCGTCGCGGCAAGCTCAAGCACCGCGTCTCCGAGGAACTCAAGGCGCTCGTTGTGCTCCTTGGCGCTCTTGTTCTCGTTGATGTACGATCGGTGGGTAAAGGCCTGGGCAAGAAGCTCCTTGTCCTTGAATGTGATGCTTAGTTTCTGTTCGAGGAGTGAAAAATCAGGAAGTGACATTGGTTGTTTGGGGTTATGCCTTGATCAGGATTTCGATTGACTTGGTTATAAGAGGGACAATATCATTATAGAAATTCAAGTCAAGAATCTCGGAAGCCCTGAACCATCGGGCGTCGTCGAGTCCTCCTGACTCGCCAAGCTTCACGTCCTCGTAGTCGGCCTCGGCCAGATAGTACAGCACGTGCTTTCGGTGCTTTCCCTTCTCAGGATGGTTGGCGACGTACTCGTTCTCACCGAGAACCTCGCGTACGTCGGTTACGTTCAAGCCGATCTCCTTCCTGATCACGCGCTTCACGCCGTCAGCGTCAGTCTCGCCTTCCTCAAGTCCTCCCTTTGACAGGGTCCAGTGTCCGAACACGTCGTGTACGAGGGCAAAATACAGGTCATTGCCCTGTCGCGCGTACACTACGGCCCCCACCTTCTTCTCGACAGGCATATCCTCATAGGCGACCTCCTTCTTTCGCGCGGTTCCCTGGTCCTTGCCTGGCTCTCCGATTTCCTTGTACACTGCTCCAAGCACTCCGTTTACGAACTTGCCGCTGTTCTCTCCTCCGAAGCTCTTGGCGAGCTCGATGGCCTCGTTGATCGCCACCTTGGGCGGAACCTCGTCTCGATTCGCGAACAGCAACTCGTACAGGCCAATACGCAGGACGTTTCGGTCCACGTTTGATATTTTCTCAATCGGCCAGTCCGGGGCCGCCTTGTTGATGATGGCGTTCAGGTCTTCGGTTTTGGCAGTCACCCCAAGAAGAAGAGTCTTCATGAAGTCGATGTCTCCGGCGTTGTCAGCAAACTCCGCCACGTTGCGGTTAAGTACGTCCACTGTCTCGTTCGTCCCAAGGGTGTTGAAATCCCACTCGAAAAGAGTTTGCAAGACGATCGATCTTGAAAGGTGCCGGTTTGCCATACTAAAGTGCTGCTAGGTTACTCACCTATTTATTTTACCTTCTTTTTTGATTTTGCAGCAGCCTTCTTTTCAACAGGCTTCACCATCTGCTTTCCCTTGTAAATTCCGTCCTTTGAGGCTCGGTGTCGAAGATGCACGGCTCCGGTCTCCTTGTCAGTTGTTACGGCTGACGCTGAAAGAGCGTGGTGTGATCGTCGGTTCGCGGTATGTGCCCGCGTATGTCGCATTCGTACTGTCATAGTGCTGTAAAGATACCAGATATATGGGAATAAGTCAAAACTGGGCAAAAGGAAAGCCCGCGACCAAAGGTCGCGGGCCCATTGTTTGAACGGCTCATTACTGAGGAACACGTCGGATCACGTACAGGAAGGACTCGATCGGAGCCCACTGCAGCGTGCCGTTAGCGGGATTCTCATTAACAATTGGCCCTTTGGCATCCGAACCGAAGCAGAGGATCCGCGAGGATCCGGCAATCACCTCTGTCGGTTCCATGGCAAATCGATACCAGGTTCCCTCCTTGCTGCGGCCCAAAAAACGCTCATCTTCCTCCAGTTGATACGCCGGCGGAGACAGGTGCAGCGGCAGAAGCAGCGCTTCCTGGTGTGTCAGGAGCAACCCGTCTCGCTGGCGTATGCTGCCGTATACCTCCTCAAGAGGCACACCGACATACCCCGGCTCAAGTGGACCGGCTCCGAATTCAAGCGCTCCGCCGAGCCGGGAAGGTCGAGGTGCGAGCTCACCAACCAGGGCAAGCCCGAGTTCCAGAACGACGGGGTCGCCCCCAAGCCTGAATGCGTCCGCTTTCTGAAGATGCAGAGGAAAAGTGATCCCCTTCTTCTTGTACCCCGCAATCACGTTGTCGAATGTCTGCCGCCCAGGCAGATGAACAGTTGCAAATGACGTCATGGCCATGTTTCTGAATGTGAGTATGAGTTTGAGAGTCGTGTTCCAAACAGCTGTAAGGAACGTTGGTCACTTCAGTAAAGCACCGTTTATGCCTGACCGCCAGAGAATCTGCCTGTGTATAAAACAAAAACCGATACCCGACAAGAGCCTAAAAACCCTTGCACCAGCCCGCGCGGTGCTCTGCGGTGAGTCCGTGCACGACGAGCGCCTCGCGATGCCGTCTCGTTCCATATCCCTTATGTACCTCAAAGCCGTACGCAGGATGCTTCTTCGCCAACTTCCTCATATGCCTGTCCCGCGTCACCTTGGCGACAATTGAGGCAATCATGATGCTCGGCTTGATGCTGTCGCCCTTAATGATCACGCTCGACTTTTTCCAGTCTCCTGGAGGAATCTTCAACGCCCCATCCATCTCCAGGCATGTCGTCCCGGCAAGCGCATGCGCGTTCAGCCTTTTCAAACATTTCTCAATCCCCGTTCTGACCGCATAACTGATGCCCCTGTCTGAAATAATCGACGCCGGTACGAGCGTAACCTCCACGCGCAGCCTCTCCTCTTTTTGCAGGTCCATAATCTGCTCAAAAAGGCGCTCGCGTCCCGCTTCCCTTACCTGCTTGGAGTCGTTCAGCCCCGCCCTTTTCAATATAGAAAATACGCCCTTACTCGCAGATTTTGGAATAAGTGAAACACCCACGGCGACAGGTCCCGCCAAGGGCCCTCTGCCGGCCTCATCTACACCAATAATGTATTCCTCTGTCCACTGCCCGCGGGACTTCATGACGTGTATAATACCAGACATGTCCAAGCCGTTTGCCCACCTCCATGTGCACAGCCACTACAGCCTCCTGACCGCCCTGCCCAAGATCAAGGACCTCATAGCCGCAGCCAAGGCGGACGGTCAAACTGCGCTTGCCCTGACCGACAACGGAAACATGTACGGTACGATCGACTTCTATGAGAAGTGCCGCGAGAACGAGATCAAGCCGATCCTGGGGGTCGACGCCTATGTTGCACTTCGAACCCGAAAGGACAAGGAGAGGATCGACGCGCGTCGAACCCGGCTCGTACTGCTTGTGAAGGACAGCGTCGGGTACAAGAACATGATCGAGCTCGTAACCGACTCCAACATGGAGGGATTCTATTACAAGCCGCGAATCGACCGCGAGAGCCTGACGAAGTTCCACGAGGGCATGGTCGCCATCTCCCCTTCCTTCAACAGCGAGATCGTCAACGCGCTCGCGATGAGCAACGAGCAGAAGGCACTCGAGGTACTCGACTTCTACAAGTCGCTCTTCGGTGATGACTTTTACATGGAGATTACGCACCACCCGGAGATCGACGGGCATGACGCGCGCATGAGCCTCGTCCGAGAGTTCGCCAAGAAGACCAACACCAAGCTGGTCGCGGCATCCGACGTGTACTACATCAAACCGGAGGACCGCGAGGCGCGACGTACGCTCATGTCCGTGCAGAACTCGTTCGGCGGAGACGCCCGCTCTGACGACGACGAGGACTTTTCTTTCATAACCCAGAAGCAGGCAAACGAATATTTCAAAAACGATCCCGAGGCGCTCGACAACATCTGGGAGATCGTGAACAAGTGCAACGTGGAACTCGAGCTCGACAACTGGGTGTTCCCCGCCATCGACATCGGCGGACGCCAGGCCAAGGACGTGCTCAAGGAGATGGCATACGAGGGGATCGACAGGCTGAACCTCGAGAAGAACGACGAGCTCTACAAGCGCGTCGACTACGAGCTGGACGTGATCGAGACCAAGGGGTACTCGCCGTACTTCCTGGTAGTGTCCGACCTGCTGCGCTTCGCCAAGGAGAACGGTATCGAGTCCAATACGCGAGGTTCTGCCGCCGGATCCATGGTGTCATACCTCATCGGAATTACGACCATCAACCCGATGGAGTACGGACTTCCCTTCGAGCGATTCCTCAACCCTGACCGACCGTCGCCTCCCGACATCGACATGGACTACGCCGACAACAGACGCGACGAGGTGATCGACTACGCGCGCCGCAAATACGGCGCGCACAACGTGGCGCAGATCGGCACGTTCGGAAAGATGCTCGCGAAGGGCTCGGTGCGAGATACTGCTCGTGCCATGGGATATCCGTACGAGATCGGAGACATGGTCGCCAAGCCCATCCCGATGGGAGCCCAGGGATTCCCCATGACCATCAAGCGCGCCCTGGCCGAGGTGCCCGAGTTTGAGGAGCTGTACAAGTCCAACAACGACGCCAAGACGATCGTCGATATGGCGCAGAAGATCGAGGGGTGCGCCCGACACATCGGTGTGCACGCCGCCGGAGTGGTGATCTCTCCCACGACCATGACGGACTTCGTGCCCGTCCAGATGGATCCGAAGGGAGAAGGAAAGATCATTACCCAGTACGACATGCATTCGGTTGAGAAGGCCGGCCTCCTCAAGTTCGACTTCCTCGGACTCAAGAACCTGTCGATCATCGCCCAGACCGTGAAGCTCGCCGACAAGATCTACGGAGCAAAGATCGACACCGCCCTTATTCCGCTCGACGACCAGAAGACCTACGACATGCTCGCCCGCGGAGAGACCGAAGCGACGTTCCAGCTCAACGGAGACGGAATGACGCGCTTCCTCAAGGAGCTTAGACCGTCCAACATCCACGACATCAACGCCATGGTGGCGCTCTACCGACCCGGTCCCCTCGCCTTCATTCCTGACTACATCGAGCGAAAGCACAATCCCGAAAAGGTGACGTACTTCGATCCGCAGCTCAAGCCGTTCCTCGAGCAGACCTACGGAATCCTGATCTACCAGGACGACATTCTCCTGATTGCCGTGAATCTTGCCGGCTATACCTGGGGTGAGGCCGACAAGTTCCGAAAGGCCGTAGGAAAGAAGATTCCAGAGGAAATGGCAAAGCAGAAGGAGAAGTTTATCAAGGGATGCATCGAGGTCGGAGGATTCACCGAGGAGAACACGATCAAGCTGTGGGACATGATCGAGACCTTCGCCGCATACGGATTCAACAAGGCACATGCGGCCTCGTACGGACGCATCGCGTACGTGACGTCGTATCTCAAAGCAAACTACCCCGTGTTCTACATGGCGTCGGTTCTGACGGCCGATTCCGGAGACGTTGAGAAGATCGCCGTCATGGTGCATGAGTGCGAGCGCATGGGAATTACCGTGCTTCCTCCTGACATCAACGAGTCGTTCGCCGAGTTCGGAGTCGTGCCCGGAGAGCGAGGCAAGGAGGTCATCCGTTTCGGACTGACGACCATCAAGAACTTCGGAGAAGGAATCGCCAAGGCCATCATCGACGAGCGCAAGGCCAATGGCAAGTTCAAGGATATCGAGGACTTCTTCACGCGCGTGCAGGATCGCAATTTGAACAAGAAATCGGTCGAAGCCCTTATCAAGACGGGCGCGTTCGACAGCATCTTCCCGGACCGCGCCACTCTGCTCCACAACCTCGACAACCTGCTCAAGTTCAACAAGGAGATCGCAAAGGCCGGAGACGCGCAGGACTCGCTCTTCGCCTTTGCAGGAATCGAGATGTCTCATTTGCATATCGAACCAGGACCAAAGATCACGCAGCAGGAAATGCTTGGCTGGGAAAAGGAACTTCTCGGTCTCTATGTCACCGGCAACCCGCTCGATCAGTTCAAGGACCTTCTGACGTCCGCAGGACACAATATCGCAAGCATCAAGCAGAACGTGGACAGCGGCAGAACGATCGTCGTTGCCGGCCTGCTTGAGGAACGGAAGGAAATCCTGACCAAGAAGGGCGACACCATGGCATTCCTCAGGATCAAGGACTACAGCGACAGCATGGAATGCGTCTGCTTCCCCAAGACCTATCAGAAGTTCAAGGAGATTTTTGACAGCGAGGGATGCATCGCCGTCAAGGGAACGCTCAACGAGCGCAACGGGGAGAAAAGCATTCTGGTCGACAAGGCAAAGAAGCTTGAGTAGCGCATCCTTTATTTCCCCCTTATTTCTGCTACTATACAGAGCATGTCAACGATACAAGAAAAGCGACACTCGCTCGCCCACCTGCTCGCGCAGGCCGTTTTGAACATCTATCCAGATGCCAAGCCAACCATCGGTCCTGCCACGGAGACGGGCTTCTATTATGACTTCGACTTCGGAACCCAGAAGGTTACGGACCATGACCTAGGCCGAATCCAGAAGGAGATGAAAAAGCTCCTCCCTACCTGGGACGGCTTTACCCCCATCTCAAAGTCAGCCGACGAGGCCAAGGCGTTTTATGCGAATAATCCCTACAAGCTCGAGCTCATCGAGGAGATCGCGGCTCGAGGAGAGGGCATCACCTTCTACCAGTCCGGAGAGTTCGTAGACCTGTGCCGCGGAGGACATGTCGAGCACATGAGCGAGATCGCCGAGGACAGTTTCGTACTCGACAAGACCGCAGGCGCATACTGGCGGGGAGACGAGAAGAACGCGATGCTCGTGCGAATATACGGACTTGCGTTCGATACCAAGGAGGAGCTGGTTGCATACCAGACCAAGCTTGAGGAGGCAAAGGCACGAGACCACCGAAAGCTCGGAAAGGAGCTCGACCTCTTCACGTTCTCAGACCTGGTCGGAGGAGGGCTTCCCCTCTTTACCCCGAAGGGTACCGCGATGCGAAAGGCCATCATCGGCAAGATCCAGGAGCTTCAGGGCGCGCACGACTACCAGGAGGTCTGGATTCCCCACATCACCAAGCCCGAGCTCTACATGAAGTCAGGACACTGGGACAAATTCAAGGAGGAGCTATTCCACGTGAAGGGACGCGAGAGCGACTTCGTCATGAAGCCGATGAACTGCCCGCACCACACGCAGATTTACGCCTCAAAGGCACGAAGCTACAAGGAGCTTCCGATCAGATACACCGAACCGGGAACCGTATACCGAGACGAGCAGTCCGGAGAGCTTTTGGGACTGGGACGAACCCGAGGGTTTACCCAGGACGACGGGCACACCTTCTGTACGCCCGAGCAGGTCAAGGGTGAGATCAAGATCATTGTGGACGTGATCAAGCAGTTCTACACCAAGCTCGAGCTGATGGTCGAGGGAAACTACTGGGTATCCGTATCGGTATCGGATCCTGCAGAGCCTGAGAAGTACCTCGGAGACCGCTCGACCTGGGATATCGCCGAAAAGGCGCTTGAGGAGATCGCCAAGGAGGAGAACCTTCCGTACAAGGTGATGCCGGGAGAGGCCGCATTCTACGGACCGAAGATCGACTTCATGTTCAGGGACGCGATCGGGCGAGAGCGGCAGCTCGGAACAGTGCAGCTTGACTTCAACATGCCGGCGCGGTTCGAGCTTGAATACACCGACAAGGACGGTCAGAAGAAGACTCCTGTGATGATCCACAGGGCGATTGCCGGATCCCTTGAGCGGTTCCTTTCCATCGTCATCGAGCATTTTGCCGGAAACTTCCCGTTCTGGATGGCTCCCGTGCAGGTCGCGATCATCCCGATCGGTGACGCGCACCTCGAGACCGCCTCCCGACTTCATGAGCGGCTCAAGTCACAGGGTTTCCGCTCACAGCTGATGGATCCGAAGGACAACTTCGGCAAGCGCATCAAGCGGGCCAAGGACGACCGGATTCCCTACTTCGTCGTAATCGGAGACAAGGACGTAGAGGCACAGAAAGTTACCCTCGAGAGCCGAGACGACGGCCAGCTTGGGCAGAAGTCTGCTGAGGAAGTCGTAGAACTATTTTCTTCTCTGCAGTAAAGCCTTCCCTTGAGTAACAGAAAAAGGCTTTAATCGTACTATAGAAAAGACCACCGACTGCTCGGTGGTCTTTTCTGTTAGTAGGTTATGCCTGTGCTGCTCGGTTCGCCTCCTTGAAGGCTGCGATTCGATTCGATACCTCGGCCTTTGTCTTCCTCTTCTTGAGGATCATGGCTCCGGCGATTGACCAGGTAAGCAGGATTCCTACGAATGCCGCTCCCTTGGCCACGTCCTCAGGTCCGGTATACGGAACCTGGTTCAGGTAGACAGAACCGACAGTCGGAGGATTGTGAGTGATGGTTCCGGTCGTTACGTTCACGTCTCGATCGTCGTCATCATCGTCATCCCGGACTCGGACCTCACACGTCTCACGCGCTACACGTCCCTCGTCGTCCGTCACCTTGAGATCAATCTCGTAGGTTCCCTCACGGTTGAATCGGACAGTAATCTCGTCGTCATCTCCGTCAGCGTCTCCCGACCAGTCATAGTCGTACGGTCGGTCACCTCCTGACACTCGGGCCTTGAAGGTAACTCGGTCTCCCTTGTCGACCGTAGTCTTCGCAGGTACGCAGATCGCGTCAAAGTCCTCGTCATCCTCTTCCTCCTCGACTCGAACGTCACACTCATCAGTCGCAGTTCGTCCCTTCTTGTCAGTTACCTTGATAACCACTCGATAGGTTCCCTCGTCGTCGAATCGTACTCGAACGGTTCGGTTTGATGAGCTGATGTCTCCTGACCACCGGTAGGTGTACGGAGCCGTTCCGCCGATTACCTCGGCCTCGAACGTTACCGTGTCTCCTGCCTCAATTGTTCGGTCAGACGGGATACAGATCACGTCCAGGTCCTTTGGCTCCGGCTTCGGAGGATTACAGTTGGTTCGGCAAGGTGGATTGCTGTAACAGTTCGATCCACAGTTCGATCCTCCGTAGTAATACCCGTCATC
>CBKWTF010000004.1:0-16282 GCA_966677695.1 uncultured bacterium
ATGGAGGAGAAGACAAGAAGAGGAAAGGGGGGCGGACCAAGAAGTGGTCCGCCCCCTTTTGACATATATTGAAATTATTATATTGTTCGAAACGTATGAAAAAGATCTTTGGCAGTGACGGCGCAGTTTTCGATGCGGTCTTCTCGTTCTTCAGACCCGTAACCCTCGTTATCCGTTTCGGATGCGACGTGTTCTGGATGGTCTTCGTCAAGAGATCATACGGATGCGACTGGTATGTGTCTGAAAAGCGACACTTCGATTCGTCTCAGACGGTGCTGGTGAACGGTAATCCCAAGTCAAAGGCCGCCCGTTCAGGAATGTCCCTGTTCTGGCAGATCAACTTCGGCTGGAGGTGGTTGGCGATATTGGAGCCGGCAGGAGGAGCTGGGCCGAAGCGCATCGGTTTTGTTGACGGGAACGGAAAACGGCATATCTGCACGGTCGAAACAAGAAGGCATCGGTACTTCGGAATGATGGTCGGTGGCGAGCCGTGCACGTTCTTTGCCCTCGACGAGGACGGGGAGCAGGTGCCCCTGAGACTTGTAAAGATTGCGAGCAAGTACTGGCTTCCCAAGGGGACGCTTGTGCTGTGATGTCTTCGCTTCTGACAAGGCCCTTCTGCTACAAGGCGGAAGGGTTTTTCTTTTGGACGACTTATTGGTAGTATGCGCATATGCATTTTCATATTGTGACACTGTTCCCGCAGTCGTTCGACTCGTATCTCGACGCTTCCATTCTGAAGCGTGCCGTTTCCAATAAGAAGATAAAGATCTCCTTCTATAATCCTATGGACTTTCTCAAGGGAAAGGAGAGGGTGGACGACAAACCGTACGGCGGCGGTCCCGGAATGGTCATGCGTGCCGAACCGGTTGCCAAGGCGATCCAGAAGGCGATCGGAAAGAAGAAGGACTATACGATTATCTTCTTTACGCCGGCGGGAGAGAAATTCACGAATACTATGGCCAAGTTGTACGCCACGGACAAGGCAGCCAAAAACCTGGTCTTCGTCTGTGGAAGATACGAAGGGATCGATGCGCGCATCCTCGACATGTTTCCCTGCGAAAAGATTTCCATCGGTGACTATGTCCTGACCGGCGGCGAGCTTCCTGCGATGGTGATGATCGACGCGATCTCTCGCAACATCGAGGGCGTGCTGGGCGACCTGTCGTCGGTAGAGGAGAACCGGATATCGTCACCGCTCGTATATACTCGACCGGACAGGCTTTCCTACAAAAAGAAGACCTACGAGGTGCCAGAGGTACTCCTGAACGGGAACCACAAGGAAATCGACAAGTGGCGAGCGGGACAGAAGTAATTGCACTGGCGTTTATGCACTGAGTGGCAAAGTTCAAGACCCGTTTCCTTGTTGGAAACGGGTCTTTTTCTTGTATTTTTATATAAAATTAGCCAATTTCCTCCCAAATCTGGTAAAAAACGGCTCGTCAATATAAAACTGTGGAAATACTTGATTTTTCTCTTATTTATAATATAATCCAACCCAATACGACTGAGTAACGAGAGAGGGCAAAAAGAGGAGAGGGCGCGCTATTCGCTTCCGAAGCAAACTATTAAGTTGGCATAAGTATAGCAAAAAATTTTTAAAAGCAAACACTTCGCGAGGAAAAAAGCCGAGCGACATGCATTAACAGGGCACTTAAAAGGGGTAAAGCAATCATGAATATGTTCAATACCGACCTGCAGAACGTAGGTCAGCGAGAGAAGAAGCATTTTAAGAATTATAAGAAGCCATTACTCGATCTTCCAGATCTGTTTGAAGGACAAGTTGAATCTTTCAAATGGCTCTTGAAGGACGGAGTGCAGGACGTGCTCAAGGAGTTCTCTCCGATTTCGGACTATTCCGGAAAGAAGTTCGAGATGGACTTCGTGGACTTCGAGATCGACGAGCCTAAATACGACGAGAAGTACGCTCGCGAGAACAAGCTGACATACGAGGCTCCGCTCAAGTTCAAGATCAAGCTCGTAAACAAGACCCTTGGCTCCGAGAAGGAGCAGGAGGTCTTTATGGCCGATTTCCCTCTGATGACACGACACGGTACGTTCATCATTAACGGAATCGAGCGAGTAGTCGTGCCACAGCTGGCGCGATCGTTCGGCGTGATCTTCACCTCCAACCTTGTCCGAGGACGACAGTACTTCGGTGCCAAGATCATCCCTGCCCGGGGTGCCTGGATCGAGTTCGAGACGGACGCGAACGACTTCGTGTACGTGCGAATCGACAAGAACCGAAAGTTCTACGCCACTACCTTCCTTCGAGTGCTCGGTGCCGAGACTGACGAGCAGATCCTCACCCTGTTCAAGGGTGACGAGAAGGCTCTTGAGGGAATCACCAAGACCCTGAAGCGAGACGAGGTAAAGGACGTGAATGCGGCCTACCTCGACATATATAAGAGGCTTCGAGATGGCGACCTTGCAACGCTTGAGAACGCCAAGGAGTTCGTGAACTCGATCATCAACGAGGAGCGATACGACTTTTCAAAGGTCGGACGATTCAAGTTCAACAACCGATTCGGGCTTCCGACTGACGAGAAGACCCTTGCCAACAAGCTGATCGACATCAAGGACGTTTCGATCATCATCAAGCATGCCATCGAGCTCAACCACACGCCTCACGCGGCGGCTGACGACATTGACCACATGGGATCAAGGCGAGTGCGATTCGTGGGAGAGATGCTTCAGCAGAAGGTTCGAACCGGTATGACCCAGATGAAGCGAAACATCCAGAACCGAATGTCTACCATCGAGACCGATACGACTCTTCCGATGAACTTCATCTCGCCTCGACCTCTTCAGGCGCGAATCAAGGAGTTCTTCACCACCAACCAGCTGTCTCAGTTCATGCAGCAGGACAACCTGCTTCACGAGATCGAGCACCTACGAACCATCTCGGCCCTCGGACCGGGAGGACTTACCCGTGAGCGAGCCGGACTCGAGGTTCGAGACGTGCATCCGTCACAGTACGGACGAGTGTGCCCTATCCAGACTCCTGAAGGACAGAACATCGGACTTATCCTTCGATTTACGAACTACTGCAAGGTAAACGAGTTCGGACTTATCGAGACTCCGTACGTCAAGGTCGCCAAGGGAAAGGTCTCATCTGAGATCGTGTTCCTGAACGCGCTTGAGGAGGAGGGGTTCAAGATCGCCCATGCCGCGCATGAGCTCGACAAGGACAACAAGTTCGTTGCCAAGTCGGTAAGCGTGCGACACAACGGAAAGCCTGAGATCGTTGACGCGACCGAGGTTGACTACATGGACATCGCGACGAACCAGGCGTTCTCAATCGCTACGTCTATGATTCCGTTCCTGAACCACGACGAGGCAAACCGAGCGCTTATGGCATCGAACATGCAGAAGCAGGCAGTGCCTACGCTTCTAGCCGAGGCACCTCTCGTTTCTACCGGAACAGAGGAGCTCGTGCTGCAGAACAACTCACGAATTGCGCGATCATCAATTGACGGAACCGTTTCATACGTTGACGGACGAAAGATCGAGGTGTCAGACACCAAGGGCAAGACCGTGAAGTACGAGCTCGACAACTTCATCCGAACAAACTCATTTACAAACCACCACCAGCGGCCTGTTGTTACTCTCGGGCAGAAGGTTAAGAAGGGAGACCTTCTTGCCGACACGTCTTCGTCTGACCACGGACAGATCGCGCTTGGAAAGAACCTGCTTGTTGCCTTCATGTCATGGTCCGGAAACAACTACGAGGATGCCATCATTATCTCTCAGCGACTCGTTAAGGACTCTACGCTGACTTCGATCCACATGGAGGAGGTAGTCGTGAACGTGCGAGACACGAAGCTCGGACCAGAGCAGACAACACCTGACATTCCGAACGTGAGCGAGAACAAGCTCAAGAACCTTGATGCCGAGGGAATCATCCGAGTCGGAGCAGAGGTAAAGCCGGGAGACATTCTTGTCGGAAAGATTACCCCTAAGGGAGAGTCACAGCTTACGCCAGAGGAGCGACTTCTTCGATCGATCTTCGGAGACAAGGCGCGAGACGTTAAGGACACGTCAGAGCGAGTAGAGGGAGGAAAGCAGGGACGAATCGTCGGAGTCAAGGTGTTCTCACGAGAGAACGGAGACAAGCTCGAGTCGGGAATCCTGAAGCGAATCCACATCGAGATCGCGCAGCTTCGAAACATCCAGGTAGGAGACAAGCTCGCGGGACGACACGGAAACAAGGGAGTTATCTCTCGAATCCTTCCTGAGGAGGACATGCCGTACATGCCAGACGGGCGACCGGTAGACATCATCCTTACGCCGCTTGGAGTGCCGTCACGAATGAACCTCGGACAGATTCTTGAGCTGCACCTCGGACTTGCCGCGCAGGCGCTTGGATACCAGGCAGTCTGCCCGGCCTTCGGAGGAGCGACAGCAGAGGAGATCAAGGACGAGCTCGAGAAGGCAGGATTCGACCGATCAGGAAAGATGCCGCTCTTTGACGGACGAACCGGAGAGGAGATGAAGCAGAAGATTGCCGTCGGATACATGTACATGCTCAAGCTGCACCACATGGTGGAGGACAAGATCCACATGCGCTCAACCGGACCGTACTCTCTTATCACGCAGCAGCCACTTGGAGGACGAGCTCAGAACGGAGGACAGCGATTCGGAGAAATGGAGGTGTGGGCACTTCTTGGACATGGAGCGGCTCATACGCTTCGAGAGATCCTGACCTACAAGTCGGACGATATCGTCGGACGATCTGCAGCCTTTGACTCTATCGTAAAGGGCGAGCCTATCCTGGAGTCAAACATCCCGGCCTCATTCAACGTTCTACTTAACAACCTGAAGGGACTCGGACTCGACGTGCACCTAGCGGAACGCGAGTCTTCGGACGCAAGGGAATTATCAGAGTAACCAGTACCATTCATTCAAACAACTATATGAAAAAGCAACACACAAAGCAGAATGATATCGCGCAGATCGAGCTCAAGGTCGCATCACCTGAGCAGATCCTGGCGTGGTCATACGGAGAGGTCACGAAGCCTGAGACCATCAACTACCGAACTCAGCGAAGCGAGAAGAACGGACTCTTTGACGAGCGAATCTTCGGACCTGAGCGAGACTATGAATGTTACTGTGGAAAGTACAAGGGAATTCGATACAAGGGAATCGTGTGTGAGAAGTGTGGGGTCGAGATCACACGATCAATCGTTCGACGAGACCGAATGGGACACATCGACCTTGCGTCACCCGTGTCGCACATCTGGTTCCTTAAGTCGATGCCTTCACGAATCTCTCTGATTCTCGGAATGACACCTTCTGACGTGGAGAAGGTCGTGTACTTCGCCGGATATCTTATTTCCAAGGTGCACGAGGAGGAGCGAAACCGATTCGTAAAGGAGCTCGACAGCGAGTTCAAGTCGAAGTCAAAGGCCGCTACCGACGAGAAGACCAAGGAGGCGCTCAAGAAGCTCTTCACCGACACGAAGCGAGAGATCGAGAGCATCCAGGTCGGAGTCGTGCTTGATGAGGTCATGTACCACAAGTACTCGATGAAGTACTCGACTCTGTTCGATGCGGAGATCGGTGCCGAGGCTCTGTACAACATCCTGAAGAACCTTGACCTTGTCGCGATCCTTGAGGAGCTTGAGAAGCAGTACCCGACAGTAAAGGGTCCCGGAAAGGAGAAGATGAACAAGCGAATCAGCATCCTGAAGTCTATGGTAAAGTCAGGAATCAAGCCCGAGTGGATGTTCCTTACCCGACTTCCTGTTATCCCGCCAGCGCTTCGACCGATGGTGGCGCTCGACGGAGGGCGATCCGCAACGTCTGACATCAACGACCTGTACCGACGAGTGATCAACCGAAACAACCGACTGAAGAAGCTCCAGGAGATTCATGCTCCGGAGGTTATCCTTCGAAACGAGAAGCGAATCCTTCAGGAGGCCGTTGACGCCCTGATCGACAACTCGATGCGACGAGGCTCACAGGCATATGCCGGAACAAACCCTGCCCAGAAGCGACCGCTCAAGTCTCTTGCCGACAACCTGAAGGGTAAGAAGGGACTCTTCCGATCGAACCTGCTCGGAAAGCGAGTGGACTACTCAGGACGATCGGTGATCGTCGTGGGACCTACGCTCGACCTTAACCAGTGCGGACTTCCGAAGAAGATGGCCCTTGAGCTCTTCCGACCGTACGTTATCTCAGGTCTTATGAAGAAGGAGCTTGCCTTCAACGTGCGAGGAGCTGGAAAGCTTATCGAGGACGGAACGCCCGAGGTGTGGGAGATCCTTGAGGAGGTAATCCAGGACAAGTACGTGCTTCTGAACCGAGCGCCTACGCTGCACCGACTCGGAATCCAGGCCTTCAAGCCTGTTCTGATCGAGGGTAACGCTATCCAGGTGCACCCGCTCGTATGTACCGCCTTCAACGCGGACTTCGACGGAGACCAGATGGCCGTTCACGTTCCTCTGTCTGAGGCCGCTCAGTACGAGGCCCGAGAGGTTATGGCCGCTCACCTCAACATCCTTAAGCCTGGATCAGGAGATCCTGTGGTATCGGCAAAGCTGCTCGATATCGTTCTCGGATGTTTCTGGGTAACCAAGGCGGTAGACGGAGCGACAGGAGAGGGAAAGATCTTCCCGGGACCAAGCACCGCTATCACCGCGTCTGACTACGGAGTGATCGACCTTCGAGCCAAGATCCTCGTTCGAGGAAAGGCGAACACGAAGCTCGCTGACTACGAGGAGAAGCCGATTGAGACGACCGTCGGACGAATTCTCTTCAACGACGTGCTTCCTGACGACTATCCGTACATCAACTCGGAGATCGACAAGTCTCGAATGCAGAAGATCGTTGACGACCTGATCGACCGACGAGGAATCGCGTTCGTTACGAAGACGCTCGACAACATCAAGCAGTTCGGATTCGGATTCGCTACACGGTCAGGAGTGACCTGGGGTCTTGACGACATCCAGATTCCTGAGAAGAAGTACGACGTGATCAACGCCGCAACCGACAAGGTGAAGGAGATCGTTGGTCAGTACAACGAGGGATTCCTCTCGGACGACGAGCGATACCGAAAGATCATTGAGATCTGGCACGGAACCAAGAACGAGGTCGAGAAGCTTATCCCTGATACGCTCGACACCAACGGATCTGTATATGACATGTGGAAGTCCGGAGCGCGAGGATCACTTTCGCAGATTACCCAGATGGCCGGAATGAAGGGGCTTATCCAAAACTCTCTCGGAGAGACGATCGAGTATCCTGTACTGTCGTCATCAAAGGAGGGACTTTCGCCGATTGAGTACTTCACCACGACTCACGGATCTCGAAAGGGACTTTCTGACACCGCGCTTAACACCGCGCGAGCCGGATACCTTACTCGAAAGCTCTTCTCAGTTGCTCAGGACGTCGTGGTAACGGAGGAGGACTGCGGAACCTCAGCTCATGTCGTAACCGGCAAGGAGTCTGACTCGGGAATCGAGATCGCCATCTCAAAGAAGATCCGAGGACGAGTGGTCGCCAAGGACATCGTTGACGCGGCAGGGAACACGATCTTCAAGAAGGGCCACCTTCTCAAGAAGGAGGACGCTCTCAAGGTAGAGGCCGCCGGAGTTGACGAGGTTGCGGTATTCTCACCGCTTACCTGTAAGACTCGACACGGAATCTGTGCCAAGTGTTACGGACTCGATCTTGGAAAGGACGAGATCGTAGACCTCGGAGAGGCCGTGGGAACAGTCGCCGCTCAGGCGATTGGAGAGCCCGGAACTCAGCTGACGATGCGTACGTTCCATGCCGGAGGTACCGCGTCTGTCGGAGGAGACATTACCCAGGGACTTCCTCGAGTGGAGGAGATCTTTGAGCGACGAAAGCCTACAAGCCCAGCGGTTATCGCCAAGCAGGACGGATTCGTCTCTGACATCAAGGAGGCCGGAAAGGACCGAATGATCACCGTATCAGGAGGAGCTGCTGCCTCAAAGTCGAAGAAGGCGGTCGAGTACTCGTTCCCAATCACTCGAACTCCGCTCGTAAAGGTCGGACAGGAGGTCGTAAAGGGCCAGATGCTGACCGACGGTTCTGCCGACCTCTCAGAGCTCTTCAAGTACGCAGGAAAGGACAAGACCCAGGAGTACATGATCGGACAGATCAACAAGATCTACGAGCTACAGGGAGAGCCGATCTCTCGAAAGCACATCGAGGTGATCGTGCGACAGATGTTCTCACGAGTTCGAGTCACCGCTCCGGGAGATACCCGATTCTCAGTCGGTGACATCGTCGAGATTGACGTGTTCGACGCTGCAAACGAGGAGGTTTCAGAGTCAGGAGAGAAGGCGACAGCCGACTCGCTCATTCTTGGAATCGCCGAGGTTGCACTGACAAAGAACAGCTTCCTCTCAGCGGCATCATTCCAGCACACCAACCGAGTGCTGATCAACAACGCCATCAAGGGTTCGGTCGACCGGCTCGTCGGACTCAAGGAGAACGTTATTATCGGTCGCCTCATCCCTGCCGGAACTGGCTTTGAAGGAAGCAAGAAGAACGATGCAGTACAGGAAATCGAAGCGCAGCTTAAGCCAGAGGTAGAGTTTGAGGCAGAGTAATCTGCTTTCGACTGAATGTCTCAAAACCAACAGATACAAGAGATAAAGGAACGACTTCCCATCGAGGAAGTTGTTTCCCGTTATGTGAAGCTCGAGCGTTCAGGCATCAACCTGAAGGGGCTTTGCCCGTTCCACAGTGAGAAGTCACCGTCGTTCTTCGTGGCGCCGCATAGGGGTTCGTTCATGTGCTTTGGCTGCGGAAAGAAGGGTGACATATTCACCTTCGTCCAGGAGATCGAGGGGCTTGAGTTCTTTGACGCGCTCAAGCAGCTTGCCGAACAAGCGGGCGTAACGCTCGAGACACGGTCCAAGGACGAGAACAAGCAGAAAAAGGACGCATATGCCATTCTGGAGAAGGCCTGCCTCTTCTACGAGTCTCTTCTGTATAAGGACATCGGCGCCCAGGAATACCTGGCAAATCGAGGCCTGGCCGAGAAGACGATTCGTCAGTTTCGAATCGGATACGTGCCTGATGAGTGGAACCTGCTTTACAACGAATTGAAGCAGTCGTTTGACGAGAAGGACATCCTCGAAAGCGGTCTTGTCATCAAGAATGAAAACGGTCGAGTCTACGACCGCTTCCGCGGACGCGTCATGTTCCCGATATTCGATTCTGCTGGAAAGGTGATCGCGTTCACCGGACGAGTGTTGGTTTCGGAACAGAAAGAGACGCCCAAATACGTAAACAGCCCAGAGACCCAGCTCTTCAGCAAGTCGCACGTTCTGTATGGCCTAAACCTTGCCAAGCAGGCGATCCGAAAGCACAACTTCGCCATTCTCGTCGAGGGCCAGATGGACGTGATCATGTCACACCAGATGGGCTACGGGAACACGGTGGCGTCGTCCGGTACGGCATTCACGCAGGACCAGCTGCAGATGATCGCCAAGCTCACGCCCAATCTTGTGCTGGCGTTCGACAGCGACGGCGCAGGGCTCGCGACGACTGCCAAGGTGTGGGAGATGGCGGTCGGCCAGGGGCTCGACGTTAAGATCGCGTATTACGAAGGTGCAAAGGACCCGGCCGATACGATCAAGGAAAATCCGGACGACTGGCGATCGATCGTAAAAGGCTCGATACACATTATCGAGTTCGTATCGACTCTGGTGGCCAAGATATCCGACGAGCGCAAGCGACTCAAGGCATACCAGGAGAAGGTGCTCCCGCTGCTTCGAAGAATCCAGACCTACAGCGAGCGAAGCTTCTTTATCGAGAAGATATCGCGACTCCTTTCGATCAACAGCAGCATAATCTGGAGCGACCTCTCGCTCGGACAGACACAGGAATACCAAAGAAAGGTGTACGTGCAGCCCGAGAAGGCAAAGCATGATGCAATCCTGCGAGCCTATATGCAGTTCTTTGAGCGGGAGGTGCCGAACCTTTCGGCGAGAGTATCCGAGTTTTTGAAAGAATCCGGCGTCGAATTCGTAGTAGAAGGAGAGACGGACGAAAAGAGGCTGTTTGAAATAGAGAACCAATATGAGGCTGACAAGAAGAAGACCGAAGACGACTTCAAGGAGAGGCTGGGCAACTATATCCTGATCAAGCTGCGAGACGTGAACAAAAGACTGCTGCATTCCCTGCATACTGATACCGAGTCGCAGGTGGATATCCTCAAGAGGATAGAGGAGAACAAAAAACTTATACACAGCGTCCTTTCAGGCGATTGCCAGTTTATAAACGATATGGTATAACCTAACAATTCCCGTATATGGCCAAAAAGAGCAATTTGAAAAAAACAAAAAAGAGCGACAAAAAGACAGTCAAAAAAACTGTTTCAAAAAACACAAAGAAGGTAGCACCAAAGAAAACTACCAAAAAGCCAGGAACTACTAAAACACAGGGCGCAAAGAAAATTTCAAAAAAGGAAGCAAAGCCGAAAGCGAACTCAGCAGCGGCAAAGAAGGCGCAGGAGCAGCAGCACAAGGTGGACAAGCTGATCAAGCGAGGAAAGGAGAGGGGGTACGTAACATACGACGAGATACTGAAGGAGTTCCCGACCGTTGAGACGGATCTTGTTTTTATTGACGAGCTATATACCAAGTTCAACGACGCGGGTATCGACGTCCTTGAGAACAGCGGACTTCTGAACATAGACGTCGCCGAGGACGACAACAAGTACTCATACAAGTCATCGGGACAGTACGACTCGATCCAGATCTACCTCAAGGAGATCGGACAGTACCCGCTGATCAAGGCGTCCGAGGAGAAGGAGCTTGCGAAGCGAATCGAGGAGGGTGACGAGGAGGCCAAGATGCTTCTTGCGCGAGCCAATCTGCGGCTCGTGGTATCCATTGCCAAGAAGTATGTGGGACGAAGTCCTGACCTGACCCTGCTCGACCTGATTCAGGAGGGTAACCTGGGTCTCTTCAAGGCCGTGGACAAGTTCGACTGGCTCAAGGGGTTCAAGTTCTCGACCTATGCGACATGGTGGATCCGACAGGCGATCACGCGAGCGCTTGCGGACCAGTCCCGAACGGTTCGAATTCCGGTGCACATGCACGAGACCATCGCCAAGTACAAGCAGGTCTACCGAAGGCTGTCACTCGATCTCGGTCGAGATCCGATGCCTGAGGAGATCGCGACGGAGATGGGGATCGAGCTTGACAAGGTGTATACGATCGAGAAGATCGACCAGGCGACCGTGTCGCTTGAGGCTCCTGTGGGAGACGGTGAGGGTGCGGACGACACCTCGACACTCGGGGACTTCATCGCGGACGACAAGATCCTCTCTCCGGACCAGGAGGCGTCACGACGAATCCTCAAGGACCAGGTCAACGAGATTCTGGAGGAGCTGACCGACAAGGAGCGCCGGATTCTGGAGCTGCGACACGGTCTGGTGGACGGCATCCAGCATACGCTTGAGGAAGTGGGTAAGCTGTTCGGGGTTACCCGAGAGCGAATCCGACAGATCGAGGCCAAGGCCCACGAGAAGATCCGCCAGCACGAGAAGGCGAATCGGTTGGAGAACTACTAGGACAGGAATTTCCGGAAACATTCCCTTCGGATTCAAGCCCTCGCAGCGTGAAATACAAAAAGACCGCAGATTTCTGCGGTCTTTTTGTATTTCACGGGGATCGCTGCGGAAGAATCCTTCAGAATGCGTTTCTCGGAAATTCTCTGTATTAGGCTAGATCTCCAAACGTAACGGTCTTGAATGACACCGCTCCGTTCTCCTCGGACACGACAGTTACCTTGTCATCAGCAGAAAGCGCTGACGCATCAAGCTGGGCTACGAGGTCCTTGATTGAAGGAGCCTCGACCTTCACTGACCGGATCGCGTAGTACAGCGATAGGTGGTAGATGTCGTTCTGATCCACGACTCCTGCGAGCACGACGCATGACGGTCGCCATGCAGACAGCGCGTACAGGAGGGAAGCGTCTGATACAGAGGCCAGGATCGCCTTTGACCCGTTGGCCTTCGCCTCGTCCACAACCTGTTTTGCCAGGTCGAACGCAGGAGTCTTAACCTCCGGTCCGAAGTTGTAGTGCAATAGATCGTCGATCTTTGACTCGGTGTATCCCATGATCTCAGACATTAGGGTGATGGCCTCGATCGGGTAGTCTCCGTAGGCGGTCTCACCGCTCATAGATACGGCTCCGGATCCCTCGAGCACGGCGTTTCCGACGTCGAGCACCTCGGCTCGCGTAGGTCGCGGGTTCTTGATCATGCTGTCGAGCACCTGGGTAGCCACGATGCATGACTTTCCCTTCTTTACCGCCATCTCGATCATCTTCTTCTGCATGTACGGCATCTCCATGAACGGAACCTCGGCTCCGAGGTCTCCTCGTGCCACCATCAGTCCGTCACAGTTGTCCAGGATCTCCTCAAGGTTGTCGAATCCCTCTCGGTTCTCGATCTTGGCTACGATCTTCGGGCTGTACCCTGGATACTTTGAGGTAATCGCCCTGATGTCGTCGATATCCTGCTTGCTTCGCATGAATGAGTGAATGATGTACTCAACCTTGTACTCTCCGCAGAACTCGATGAAGCTCTTGTCCTTCTCGGTCAGGGCAGGGAGGTCGATGTGAACGTTGGGAGTGTTGATGCTCTTCTTGTTCTTGATCATTCCTCCGTTCTGGACCGTACACTTGAGCGTGTCTCCGACAACCTCCTCGACGATGAATCCGAGGCTGGCGTCGTCGTAGAGTACGACCGTTCCGACAGGAACCTCGTTGTGGAAGTTCGCGTAGTCCACGTGTACCACGTGCGACCCCTCGTTTCGGTGCTCAAGGTTTCCGGTGATGTACAGGGTGTCTCCGGTCTTGATCTCAAACGGCTCCTCGACGTTCTTGGTTCGAACCTCGGGACCCTTGGTGTCGATCATGATACCGACGTTAGGGGCAACCGATCGGATTCGCTCGATAACCATCTTGGTATCCTCGACTCCCTGGTGGGCGGTGTTGAGCCAGGCGACGTCTACGCCCGCCTCGAATACTGACTCGAGGAACGGAATCTCGGACTTGTTGTCCGCGATCTTTCCTACGATTTTTGACTTTCTGAAGTTAATTTTCATAGTGTAATTAGTTTGCAATAAAAAATCCCCGGGTTCTTGAGGAGTGCCAATTATATCACGTTTTGAGGGGTGGGGCAAAAGCAAAAACAGGCCAAACGCTGGTGCCCTGTGCTACAATCTACCCATGAATTCCGAGGCCTTCCAGAAGGCGTATGCCAACCTAAATACCGAGCAGCGGCAGGCGGTCGACACCATCGAAGGGCCCGTTATGGTGAATGCAGGGCCGGGAACGGGAAAGACCCAGATCCTGACCCTGCGCATCGCCAACATCCTGGACAAGACCGATACCAAGCCCGAACAGGTACTGGCACTGACCTTCACGAATGCCGGCAGCTTCACCATGCGTGAACGTCTGACGACCTATATCGGAGATCTGGCGTACCGCGTCAACATCTTTACCTTCCATGCGTTCTGCGAGCATGTGATCAAGAACAACACGTTCTATTTCCCTCAGTTCGAATACGCGCAGGTCATAGACGACCTTCAGAAGGCGAGAGTCATCGAGTCGATCATCGACTCTAACGAATACGAATATCTCAAGGGTGCGCATGACGACTATATGAAGGTGCGAGACATCATGCGATCTGTGAATACGATCAAGAAGGAGGGTCTTTCGCCTGAGGAGTTTCGGGCCCTGCTTCCTGCGTGGAAGGATGAGCTCTATGCGGACGACAACCTGTACTACAAGCGCAAGTACAAGGAGTTCAGTGCGGGGGACATCAAGCCTACGGAGGACGAAAAGCTCAAAAGGCGCCTTGCCCAGGCTCTTGAGGTCGCAGACGTATATGAGAAATACCAGGCCGAGCTCGTACGACTGAAGCTCTATGACTTCAGCGACATGATCCTGACCGTGCTGGCCAAGCTTCGCTCTGACGAGAACTTCGCCTTCGACCTGCAGGAGCAGTATCAGTACATTCTGGTGGACGAGCATCAGGATACCAACGCGGGACAGAACGAGCTGATCGAGCTGTTGACGAGCGCCGAGCACCTGGACCGGCATCCCAACATCTTCACGGTGGGAGACGAGAAGCAGTCGATCTATCGATTTCAGGGTGCGAGCGAGGAGACCTTCAGGCACTTCAATTCTTTGTATAATGACATTACGCACATAGCCCTAAAGGAAAACTACCGTTCCGTGCAGCACATCCTTTCGGCCTCGCACGCCTCAGTGCTGCACTCGATTCCGGATGCCGTAGAGCTTAACGCCAACCAGAAGGAGGATCTTCAGATCCGGGTCGGAGGATTCAGCACCTACAAGTTCGAGCTTCTGTATGTTGCGGAGGAAATCAAGCGCAAGATAGAGACGGGAACGGCGCCAGATGAGATTGCCATCCTGTACCGCGCCAACAAGCATTTGTCTGACGTAAAGCAGGTGCTGGCCCATGCTCAAATCCCGTTTTCGGTCTATTCAAAGGACAGCGTGTTTGAAGATGCGGATATTTCGAACATTATTACCGTCCTGCGTGTCGTGCTGGATCCGACGGACGAGGAGTCGCTTGGCAAGGCGCTGTTCAGCGGATTCTCGGGCATTAGCGGATACGACGCGGTGCGCATTCTGAATGCTCGGTCAAGCTATGCCAAACAGAACAAAAAACTGTTCGACGTCATCTCGAGCGAGAAAATTCTTGCTGAGATCGGCATCGAGCACACGGAGCCCGTTCTGTCATTCGCTCGTTGCATCACCGAGGCCATTACAAGCTCTCGAAACGAGCATATCTTAGAGTTTCTTAAGAATTTCCTGAACCGGATAGGGTATCTTCCGTATATGTTGCGGAGCGAGCTGAGCCGGGACAAGATGCTCCGGCTTGACACGCTCTTCGACGAGATCAAGAAGCAGAACGCGAAGGGGAGGTTCGGCCTGCCTGAGTTCATCAAGCTGGTCGATTCGTACCATGAGTATCACATTGATATTGAGAGCGGCTCGCCCGAATACGTATCGGGCGTGCAGCTCATGACGGCGCACGGGTCAAAGGGTAAGGAGTTCGAGCATGTCTACATTCTGAACACGACTCGGTCAAACTGGGAGAAGAGCCGTTCGTTCGGAGGCATAGCCCTGCCGATAAAGGACTACAAGGGTGACGAGCATGACGAGCGGCGCCTGTTCTACGTGGCCATGACACGAGCCAAGAAGGGTCTGTCGATTACGTACTCTCTCGCGGACTGGGAAGGACGCGAGCAGGAAAAGAGCCAGTTCATAGGTGAGCTGCCTCCGGAGCACGTTTCAGCCATCGATACTGTCGACTTCGAGGATTCGCACCTGGGTGAGCTCGAGGTGTTCGTCATGCCGCAGAAGCAGAGCAGGACGATCTATGAGCCCGAGTTCATCAGGGATCTCTTTATGAGAAAAGGACTGACCGTGACCGCGCTCAACAATTATTTGTCCTGCCCGATCAAGTATTTTTATAGAAACCTGGTGCAGATTCCGAGCGGATATTCCGCGCATATGCTGTACGGAAACGAGGTGCACTGCGCGCTTGAGAAGTTCTTTGACGAGAGCAGGAAGAACGAGGCACTTGCGAGCAAGGATAGGCTCATCGAGCTGTTTGAAATGGTGATGGCGTACTCGACCCTTCGAGACGCGGACCGCAAGAAGTACCTGAAGCGCGGGCGCGAGGCGCTGTCTACCTGGTACGACAATCGTGCACAGGATCTGCGGTACAACGTCATGACCGAGCAGAGGATCTACAAGGAGTTCAGCCTGAGCTCCGGCGAATCTCTCAAGCTGCACGGAATCATTGACAAGGTCGAGCTGCTCGAGAGCGAGCTCGGAGGACCCGTGAACCTAGTCGACTACAAGACGGGAAAGCCGTACTCCAGGAAGGACAGGCACCAGCGCGAGGATCTGAAGCGGCAGCTTACCTTCTACCACATTCTGCTTGAGGGGTATCGTGACGGCGCGTATCATATCAACCAGGCACTCCTGGACTTCATCGAGCCCAACGACAGGGGCCAGTCTGAAACGCAGGCGATCTCGGTAGGAGAGAGTGACGTGGTGGAGCTTCGAGAGGTTATAGACAAGACGGCGCATGAGATCATGGCCGGAGACTTTCTAACGCACGGATGCGGCAAGCGCGACTGCGAATGGTGCGCATTGCATGCCGCGGTGAACAAGAAGTAAGCACTGCGAAACGACCGGCGGACAAATTCCTTCGGACCCTGGTCCTCGCAGTACGAAAACAAAAAGA
>CBKWTF010000005.1:0-16050 GCA_966677695.1 uncultured bacterium
AAGGACCGCTTTTGCGGTCCTTTTTCTTATGCTATACCTTGCTTCCGTTCTTCTTTCGCTCCGTCTCCGTGAGGTACTTCTTTCGAAGTCGCACGTCGGTCGGCGTGATTTCGAGATACTCGTCGTCTCGCATCATGCCCAGCGCCCGCTCCAGAGTCAGGTCGAACGGAGGAGTCAGCTGGATCGTTCCGTCAGATCCGGACGCTCGCATGTTCGTAAGCTGCTTTCCCTTGGTCGGGTTCACGGTCATGTCGTCACCCTTCGAGGTGTATCCGATAACCATTCCCTCGTACACGTCGACGGTAGGTCCGATATACAGCACTCCACGATCCTGAAGCGACCCCAGTGAGAATGCCAGCGCCTTTCCGGTAGCCATGGAGATCATCGAACCGAACTCGGTCTTCTGGATCTCGCCTGCGAACGGTGCGAACTTGAGGAAGATGCTCGTAAGGATTCCCTCTCCCTTGGTGTCCACGCTGAACTCGTTTCGGTATCCGAGAAGTCCTCGTGTCGGAACGTGGAACACCATTCGGGTATTGCTGTGCTCCTGTCTCATGTCCATCATCAGACCCTTTCGGTTTCCGAGCTTCTCAATCACGATTCCCTTGAACTCGTCAGGCACCAGAACGGTTACCTCCTCGAACGGCTCGCTCTTTACGCCGTCGATCTCCTTGATGATGATCTCGGGCTGGGATACGGCGATCTCGAATCCTTCTCGTCGCATGTGCTCAAGAAGCACCGCAAGGTGAAGCTCTCCTCGTCCGTACACCTTGAACTCGGATCCGTTGTCGAGGTCGACCTTCAGTCCCACGTTGATCTCAAGCTCCTTTTCCAGTCGGTCTCGAATCTGCCGCGACGTCAGGAACTTACCGACTCGACCCCCGAACGGCGAGTCGTTCACCATCATGTTGAGGGAAAGGGTCGGCTCGTCCACGGTAATCGCAGGAAGAGCCTCGGTATCAGGATTGTCCACGAGCGTGTGGCCGATATAGATGTCAGGAAGTCCTGAAAGCATCACGATGTCTCCGGTCGAAGCCTCAGGCACCGCCTTCTTGTCGAATCCCTCGAAGGTGAACAGCTTGGTCACTCGTCCGCTGTACGTCTGTCCGTCAGACGCCTTGGCGGTAATGGTCTGTCCGTCCCGAACGGTTCCGGCGTAGATTCGGCAGATACCCATTCGCCCGAGGAAGTTGTCGTATGCGAGGTTGAACACCTGCGCCTGGAGAGGAGCGTCAGCGGAAGCCGCAGCGGAGGCGGGGGTCACCTTCTCAAGGATAAGGTCAAGAAGCGGAGAAAGGTCCTTCGCCTCGTCCTCCATCTTGAGCTTGGCAGTTCCCTCTCGACCGATCGCGTACACGGTCTCAAAATCAAGTTGTTCGTCAGTCGCGCCGAGATCGAAGAAGAGCTCGTACACCTCGTCATGCGCCTTCTTCACGTCGGCCGCAGGCTTGTCAATTTTATTCAAAACGAGAATAGGCTTAAGCCCGAGTTCAAGCGACTTCTTGAGTACGAACTTGGTCTGCGGCATAGGCCCCTCGGCAGCGTCCACGATCAGAAGCACCGAGTCGATCGACCGAAGCACTCGCTCCACCTCAGAACCGAAGTCTGCGTGACCTGGCGTATCAAGGATGTTGATCTTGGTTCCCTTGTAGAACACCGAGGTGTTCTTGGCGTAAATGGTAATACCGCGCTCCTGCTCGAGCGCGTTTGAGTCCATGGAAACCTTTCCGTCCGACATTCCAGTCTGCTGGAGAATCTTGTCGGTAAGGGTCGTCTTTCCGTGGTCCACGTGTGCGATAATCGCGATATTTCTAATTTCCATATGTTAAAAAGTAAGCGTTAGAAGCTCGATTAAAGCATATTTTTCGGTTTTTGGCAAACGACTTATTAGACCGGCCCAACCATACTACCGAAGGTCGTCCGTCGCATCGTCGGCATCCCCGCTCAGGTCGACCCTCAATTCCCGCTCAGCACGGTCGATAATCTTCTCACGAAGACGCGTCGTAAGAGAGTTGATTGACTCAAGGGTCGTGGTCGACTGGATCTCGGCGCTGGCAGCCGGGCGACTGCTCTTGATCTCAAGATTTGAGAACTCAGTCACCTCCTCGACGATCGGGTCCAGGGGCTCCGCGGCAAATTTCATCATGACCGCTTCCTCAACAAGGGGCGCCGCCACCTTAAGGCTCGTGCGCATAGCCACGGAAGTGTCCGCGTCAGCCGAATCGTCCGCAACAGACGCCATCATCACGGACGTATCCTCGGGAACCTCGTCCGCCTGCATAACAGGGTCAGCGTATTCAGGCTCGGGCTCAGGCTGCGTCACGGGGTCCTGATCAGTCTCAGGCTCCTCGTCCATGGACGTGATCTCGGAAAGGACCGCAATATGCGTATCGACAACTGTCTCAAGCTCAGAATGAATCTGTGCCGCCTCGGCGTCCTGGCCGCCTCCGAGCGCAACCACGTGCGCATCAAACTCATCCTTGTGCTCCTCGATCTTGAGCATCACGGTGTCGACGTTCTCCGGCGTATCCTTCTCCGACACGATCATCTTCTCAAGCTCGCCCATTCGCCGGTCGATCATGCTGATCTCGACCTTGGCCTTGGCAGAGGCGCCGAGCGGCAGGATTCGGACAACACCCTCGTTCAGTCCGGTCTTCACCGCGTACAGGGTGTCACCGGGAAGAGCCTTCTCGGCAGCGAAAGACGTCGCTCCCGTGCCGACGATCAGCACAAAGGCAGCCGCGTACGAAAGCGCCCGTCCGTACCAAATCGAAGGCTGCGCAATCCTTACCGGGTTCGCGTTCGCGTAGGCTCGCAGATTCGAGAGCATGTCCATCTTCTCCGCAGATGTCATGCGCACCGATTCCGCCTTATTGGAAATGTGATCAAGGTTATGCTTCATGGTTGTGGTATTCTTTGAGCTTTTGTATCAGCCTATGTATTTTAACTGAAACGCTGTTTTCGGACATCCGCGTGACTGATGAGATTTCCTGCACCGTCAGTCCGTCAACATAGCGCATCTTCATCAGGTTCGCATCCTCCTCTCTAAAAATAGAGAAGGACTCGATGACCTCATGGATCTCGCGGGCAGTCTCAGCCGACGCCTGAGCGTTCTCGTCAGGCGCGTCGAATCCGAGCGTCTCCTGCATGTCCTCAAGCGACGAGACCGGCTTGCGGTCCCTGATCGCGTTGACCGTCAGGTTATGCGCGGTCCGAAAGAGAAACGCCTTCAGGTTGTCGACCTGCTTCCCCTTCGCAAGATAGTCCCATACCTTGTAAAAGGTTTCCTGGGTCAAGTCCCTGGCAGCGTCACGATCGAATATTCTAAAGTAGATATACCGAAAGACGCTGTCTCCGAAGTCCACATATGCCTGCTCAAAAGTCTCTCTCTGATTCATAAGACACCTATATATAGCCTATCTTACAGTATTTCACCAGTATTTGTAAGGATACACATCAATCAGGATACTGTAAGATTTCGTGTCTCAGAGTGTCATAAATAACGGAACCGTTAAAGCGACGGTTTTGTAAGTTAACAAAATAATATTATGAAAAAAGCATTACAAAGGACAGGAGTAGCCGCGCTGGCTCTCGTGATGGCCTTCACGGCCGTCGTTCCGGCGATGACTGCTTCTGCGCAGACAACTGCGTCTTGCTATACGTACTTCCGTGACCTCACAGTTGGGTCAACCGGAACTGACGTGGTAGCGCTACAGACGTTCTTGGAGTCTCGAGGTCACCTCATTATGCCTGTTGGCGTAGCGAAGGGATACTTCGGTCCGATCACCCGAGCTGCGGTAGCGAAATATCAAGCATCCAAGGGCATTACCCCGGTTGCAGGATACTTCGGACCCATTACACGATCAGCAGTCGCTCTTGAGTGTAGCGCAAACCCGAACCCCAACCCATCTGATCCGGACGAGGACGATGACGAGTTGAACGGAGGAGAGGCGTCACTTGAGCAGTTCAGCCTTGACGGCGGAAACGACAGCTCTCTTGAGGAGAACGCTTCCGGAGAGGTTGCGGAGATCGAGTTCGACGTTGAGGACGGAGACATCCGAATCAACCGAGTCGACCTTACGTTCGTTCCTGATGCAGGAAACGAGGAGGAGGACCCATGGGATGTCTTCGAGTCAGCACGTCTCGTAGCGGACGGTGACGAGATCGCCGAGGCGGATCTGTCCGATGAGGACGACTGGCTCGACGAGGATGAGCCGTACGTGTTCCGATTTACCGGAGTCGACCACATCGTCCGTGAGGGAGACACCGCGAACATCGTAATTGAGCTCTCAGTTCAGAACAGTGTCGACGGAGCAGACAACAACGCTGCCGAGTGGACCATCTACATTGAGGACGACGGAATCCGAGCGGAGGATGCCGAGGGAATCCAGCAGTACGTTGGAGACGAGGATGAGACCGTAACCTTCGATATTGATGTCGAGGGAGAGGGTGACGAGCTTAACGTTCGATCATCATCCGATGACCCAAACGCCTCTACCCTACGCGTTGAGGATGACAATCGGTCAGATTGGCACAACATCTTCGCGTTTGACCTAGAGGCCGAGGATGCCGACATCGAGATTGATTCGGTAGACATCGACCTTGAGTCAGACGTTGCAGTTTCAAATCTTGTCTCTGATCTCGTACTCGAGATCGACGGAGAGGAGTTTGACGACTGGGAGTTCGTGGGAACCGGATCAACTACTCGAACCGTACGGTTCGACATTGACGGAGACTACACTCTTGACGAGGATAGCGAGGCAACAGTTGTACTCATGGCAGAGTTCAAGGCCGCAAACGGTACGAACTACTCATCAGGTGCAACTATTGAGGCAAGCATCGGGGACGGTGACGTTCAGGGAGAGGGCGCAGATGACATTGAGTCTGACGGCGCAGTATCCGGAGACGAGCACACCCTTCGAACCTCAGGTCTGACAGTCGACGACATCGTCACTGACTCAGACTCTGACGGCGGAATCGGAACGTTCAGCTTCGAGATTGACGTTACCGCCTTCGAGGACGATGTGTACATCGCAGCTGACTCACTTCTAGCATCTGACAATGTCGGATTTGACTGGGTAGTAGTAGGCGGAAGCGCCGCATCCTCTGCAACAGTACAGTCTACGGCTGATACTGCTGACGTTGACGGCGGAAACGACAACTACTTCATCGTCGAGGAGGGCCGAACCGAGACGTTCACTATCACGATTACCGTTGATCCTACCTCTTCAGGTTCGTTCTATGTCATCCTGGATGACGTAACGTTCACAGAGGATGCGACCGACGCTGATCCTGTACAGACGTTCGACTTCGAGCCATCAAGCGAGTTCGATACTCGAGCAGTATCTATCTCAGCAAACTAAGTACCTCATAAGCACTTAGACGCTTGAATAGGAAAGGGCGCCCCTTGCGGGGCGCCCTTTCTGTTCGTGTCGAAACAGTGTTTTGTTACTTTGCGGCCGCAGGCTTCTTTGCCTTTGACGCAGCAGGCTTGGCTGTTGTCTTGGCCTTCGCAGGTGCCTTCTTCTTGGCTGCGGGTTTTGCCTTGGCAACCTTGGCGATGTGTTTCCAGCTCTTCTTAAGGTCGGCAACCACCTCAGCAAGCTCCTCAGGAGCGATGGACTTGATTGCCTTGTACTTGGCGGCAACCGTATCGACCACCTTGTGGTAGCTCTCCTCGTTCACATCCTTCAGCTTCTCAAGCTTCTCAACTACTTCGCCCTTCGCCTTCAGGGTCCAGCCCTTGATCTGCTTTCGCTTCTTCTTTCCAGCGTCGGTTCCGTAGAGGAACACCGCTCCAGCCACCGTCGCAATGCCGGCAAGAGCGAGACCGATTTCCATTCCGTGACCCTCAGGCTTCTTTGCCGTCTTCTTCTGTGCCATAGATGTTTTGTATATCTAAAATTAGCTTAATAAACGAGACTACTTCTTCGGTGCATCTCGCTTTATTTTAGCACGCTTCTTTATGGTTTTTGCAAGAATAGTCCCCAGCGAGGTAACCACGATCCGTTCGATCGCGCCTCCCCTGCTCAGAATCTGGTCGACACGTTCCCGGATCATCTCGAGGCTGATCTTGCCCTCCTGGCGCATCTCGGCAACGAAGGCCTTGGCCTCGCGCACGATGGCATTCACCCGCCTCATGATGATCGCGACGTAGATGCCGACAACTGTTGCGAACAGGAGAAAGATTATTGCCGCAACCGAGGCAATGAAGAAGAAAATTTCCATCTGCATGAACTGATCCATATCAAAAGTATAGCAGAATTTTTACCCTTCTACGAAACACGAAGTAAAAACGTGAGGATAACTTCTGAAATTACACTATCCTCCGCACACCTCCTCGTTCATGCAGACGACCTTCGGATCTCCTTTCACGTATTCCTTTCCGTCAAACGAATAGATCGTCTGGTATGAGTAGTCACCGCTTATCTCTCCTGTCCAGATATATCGCTCACCCTTGTAGAATCTCGGATTCACAAGCTCGGTCAGAAGCGGATCGCGCTCGTATCGCTCGGTCTTGGGATTGAAGACGTAATAGTTGTAATACTTGTTCCTCCCCTCGTATCCGTAACTTACGGCGGCAGAAAGGTCAGTGCGCCCGTCAAAGTTTATGTCCTCACCGGTCTCAAACGGGCTCTTGATCAGGTTGTTCTCCATCAGGAATTCCGCTCCGGAACGCTCGAAACCCTCAAGGGTAATCGTCTGGACTGCCTTTCCGTCCTTCGTAAGGATCGCGCTGTAGCCTTCTATCCGAGTCGTGTATACGGCAGGCTTTGGAGGTGTCGGTTCCGGTTCTCGTCCAGTCGTTTCTTCAGGTAAGTCTTCGTCATTCGTCCCTACCGACGCCTCTCGCTGTTCCTCAGAAGTCCCACCGTCCTCCTGGTGCATCTCGGCATCAGGCTCGTTCGGAGTACGCTCACCCCACACAAAGATACCCGCCGCAACCGCGGCAAACGCCATAGCCACTCCGAGCGCAATAGGAAGAGCCTTGGTAGTATCGAATCGCATGCATACCATTGTAGCATCACCAAAAACAAAAGGCACACGCTATGCGTGTGCCTTTTGTTTTTGGGTACTACTCTACGAACGTCAGGGCCTTTCCTCCCTTTCCTCCTCGACCGGTTCGGCCGATTCGGTGCACGTAGTCCTCGTAGGTCGCAGGAATGTCGAAGTTGATCACATGGGTCACTCCAGACACGTCGATACCTCGAGCGGCAACGTCTGTCGCCACGAGTACCTGTGCGGTGTGGTCCTTGAATGCCTTCAATGACCGCTGTCGGTGGCTGTGTCGCTTGTCTCCGTGCAGAGACTCGGCTCGAATCCCCTTGTTGATAAGCATGTTGGCCAGCTTCTCAACGCCGTGCTTGGTCTTACCGAACACGATCACCTTGTCGAAGCCTGGCTGCTTTAGCAGGTCGGCAAGGACGTCAACCTTGTTGTCGTCTCGCTTGATGTAGACCACGTCCTGGTCAACGCTCTTGGCAGTATCTCCAGTCTTTACTGAGATGCGCACGGGCTCATTGAGGAACTCTCCGATAAGTCGCTCGATCTCCTTTGACATGGTCGCGGAGAAGAACAGCGTCTGTCGATCCGTAGGCATCCTGTCCATGAAGTACCGCATGTCTGCGATGAATCCCATGTCGAGCATTCGGTCGGCCTCGTCCAGCACTACCGTCTTGAAGGTAGAGAGGTCGAGCACCTTTCGCTCAATCAGGTCCTTGATTCGTCCCGGTGTTCCGATAACGAAGTTGTTGAAGTACCGCAGACTCTTGATCTGTCGGAAGATCGGAGCACCTCCCACGCAGACGGCTGAATAGATACCCATGCCGCTCGTGAAGGCTCGGAACTCGTCATCGATCTGGATAGCAAGCTCTCGCGTAGGAACCACAATAAGAATCTGTTCGTCCTTGTTAGCAAGTACCTTGGTAATAAGGGGGAGAAGAAAGGCGGCCGTCTTACCGCTACCCGTGTCGGCGATACCTACCACGTCCACGCCCTTGACCACATGCGGAATCGCATGGTCCTGGATCGGAGTCGGGTTAACGTAGCCCTTCTTGGCGATGTTCTTCTGAACCTTGTCGCTCAGATCGAAGTCGGCAAACGCGTGCTGCGGCACGAACTCTACGACCTCCTCAGTTACGACTGCCTTGTTGATAAATCGTGAGACGTCAATGTGCTGTCCGGAAAACCGTCCGCCTCCACCTGATCGTCGTCGCGGAGCGCCTCCTCGACTCGGTCCTCGGCCATAGCCTCCACCTGATCGTCGTCGGTCTCCACTAAAGGATGATCCCTGTCCGCCTCGCGAAGAAGAACTTCGTCGGCCAAATCGAGAGCCACCCTGTCTGTTGTTTTGATACATATATTTAGGAATATCCGCAGATGCGGATAATTAATCTGAGTAAACTGTAAGATATTGTCCCGGCAGTTTTCGAATAAAGAGATTAGGGTCCTTCTTTATATCTTCGATTCTGTGCCGAAGACAAAAACTAGTGAGAATTAACTTACGTACGTCTACTATACCAAATATGGCTGAAAAGTCAATCCACAGAAAAGGCTCTACTTCAGCATTCTCCAGAGCCATGTTCCCTCTTGGCCAATGGCCCAGGCCGAGAATCCGTGTAGGTCATACTTCTCGATCAGCTCGATCTTTTCCTCCATGCTCTCCTTTCCCTCACACCAGACGGTATAGTTGTTGTTATTAAGTCGGTACTTGTACCATGCCGCGCCCAGATCCTCGTCGTAGCCCTTCTTGCGGGTCTTTGAGGACGCCTTGCGGTACTCGGCATCGGCAAGCTTGTGGGTCAGGCTGCCCACGCGCATGTTGATCTGGTCGTCCCACTTCCAGCAATACAGAGGTACGCCAAGAGAAATTTTTTCCTTCGGAACCTGCGTCATCATGTACTTGAGCACGCGCTCGGTGTACGGCAGGGACGCTACCGGACCTACAGAATACGGATCATCGTATGACATGATCGAGATGAAGTCAGTGTTGGCGGCGATTGCCTTATAGTCATATCCAGAGCTCCAGTCCTGGTTGGTTGAGTTCGGGTCATAGTCGGTCGACCGCGGGATAACCGCAACGCTGAACTGCAGCCCCTCCTTCTTGAGTGCCTTGTAGGTCTTGGCCACAAACGCCGAATACATGTCACGGTCAAGATGGTTGATGTTCTCGAAGTCGAACTGCCATCCGATGTAATCCCTCTTGTCCGCCTCCTCGATCATGAACTCGATGATGTCGTCCTGCGCTTCCTGGCTCAGCAGGATGTCCGACATGAGAATCTTGCTGAAGTCGGCGTTAACCAGAAGCGGCATAGTGTCGGTCTTCTTTTTCTTCGATTCCCGAACGAGCTTCGTGCTTGCGCTGGTCGGCTTCTTGACCTTGAGATCGTATCCGACCGTATACATCTGCGGAGCGATGATGTCTACATCCTTGTAGTTCTTTTTGAAGTTATCGTATCCGTACGTGTTGTTAAAGTAATAAAACAGTTTTTCGTAGGCGAATGCCTGCTGCGGAATCGTAAGTGCCAGCAAAAGGGCCAAGGCCAGAGCACTTGATGTTATCTTGTGTCTTTTCATGGTGTCAGTATACCACCTATTCGACCATCTCGAAACGAGTCACTGATACCTCTCCGTTCTCCTTGTATTCGTATGAGAACTCGGCCGTATAGGCGTTGTGGCCGTCCTCGTACTCCACCGTGCCGGATCCGGCGTCGAAGGTAATATTGGTTACGTAAAACGTTCCTCCAAGCACTTCCTTCTCGGGAGAAAGTGCCGATATGTTCTTGGAGATATACGACGTCACGGAATCCGGGTTCTGGACCTCGGGATCCTGCTGATTCCGGGGCTCCGGGGTGCGCTCGATGTATGAAAAGGCGACGTATCCAAGAGCGAGGATTAGGACAAATATCAGGACATTCTTCATGGATGATTAGTATATCACAAAAGAAAGGCCCGGGTCGCTGCACGACCCGGGCCTCTTCTTTCTTACAAGGCAATGTCATCTTCAACAAATATGCCAGTCGAAATCCTCGAATGCGAGTTGTACTGGAGAGCAATCCTCTTGTTGTCAATCGGCCTTGAACCGGGCGGCCTACCAGCCCTGGAATAGTCAAAGACTCCTTCGATCAAAAACAGACCCTTGTCAACGACCGCAATCCATGTAAAACGTATCGGATATTCTCGATATCCATTTGAAGTCGTCCCAAACACACACGGATCCGGCTTTCGACCGTTTGCCAGGCACGAGATTGCCTCAAGCATAAAATCAAGTGGCGGCCCCTTTTTAAAACCGCTCAGAAAGCAAGTCCTTAACACCGTTCCGTCATGCAATTTTCTGGCCATACAGCCTCCTATTCTGGTTCGAGTTTGTCCATGTGCTATCGCCACGCATACGCGGAGCGCCCGGCAACGTGCCGGTTTCTCATACAGAGTACGCCCATGGCACCGATTGTCAACAGGTTAGCTACTCGGCCTGTGCCTCATCCGAGGAAACAGGTTCTTCTGCACCGTCGATAGAACCCGTCTCATCAACTCCTTCTACAGGCTTCTTCTTGAATGTCATCGTTCCCCCATCCTTGAACAGGATCATCGTGAGGTCGTCGCCCTCAAGCGTATACGAACTTACGAGCGCAAGCCGCGCAGCGTACGCCTCCTCGAGCGTATCGTCTCCGCAGTACATCTCGGTCGCCATGAACTGTCCCATGCTCAGCACCTCCTCGTTTATCACATACTGTCCGCTGATGCCGTTACAGTCCGTCGTACTGGTCACGCGCCCGTCGGCATGGAACGAAAGCTCGAACTCGGACGGGTCCTCTGGCTCAACCACGTCACCGGCGGCGTCCGTCGTGCTCGTCCACAGCCAGGCATGCGTCACAAGCACAGAATCCGAGCTTGTCGCAGCAGGCTCATGGATAGGAATCTGGATCCGCGGCTCCTGCGAAGCGGGAGCATATTCGTTAACAATCGCTGCCGCAACCGTACCGAGCAGCAGGAGCACGCCGATGGTGATGATGATTTTATTCATAGCAATGAATTATGGTTCTAATATTTAAAGTATATCAGAATCTGACCGGCGTTCCGTCCTGAAGCGTCATGCTGTTGAGAACTCGAAGCAGTTGCGCCTCGACTCTGTCACGGTCAGCCTGGGTGAACTCCTCGATCGTTCCGGGCTCATAGTTTTGAAACTGGCTCATACCTATCCGGGTCTCCAACTCGAAACAGACAGCGTCTGTGCTGAGTCGGTATACGTTTCCTGATGCAGAATGTCCCGCTCCAGCATCTCCCACAGGTCCGAAGACGGCCGTGCCATATGCGACCCCTTCTGACGTCTTGGGAACAATATTCCGGTATCCGTCAGGCTGCGCCGTCAGACAGGCGTCAGTCGCAGAAAGGTCTTCCCTGCGCTCGATACGAATGCCGGCAGACTCAAAGTTCGTACCCGCATATTCATCGTTGTAGTGGTAGATGCAGTAGTCGAAGTCCGGATCGCACGGAGGGATGTATGCGGTTACCAGCACCTGTTCCTGCGTTATCGCAAGAGCGTACCCCTCAGGAACGCCGAAGGTAATCTCGGGGGTCGAATGAGTGCTGGCCGGCGCAGTCGTCGTAGCATTCTCCTGCGGCTCAGGCTGTTCCTCAGGCATCAGCGTCTGCGTTATGCGGTCAACTCCAAGCAGCACCAGAGAGACAACGGCGAATAGTCCGACGATATACGCAAATGTTTTCATATATGTAGTATGACACGCCGGCGGACGAAATATTACAGCCGGCTGTGCACAGTACTACTTCGAAAGAAACTTCCGGTTGAGGTAGAAGGTTCCGTACCCGACCGCAATGACAAGGAATCCGACTACGATCAGCGCAAGCGGCCAGCTGATCGAGTCCTCGAAGTACTTCCAGGTAACCTTGACGATGTAGATCATGAAGAAGCCGGAAGCAGCAAGGAGCACGATCCTGCTTTTTACGAAGACGCTCAGGTAGAACGCGGCGAACAGAAGCGCGAGTGTCACCAGGTCAAACAGCCCGTTGAAGAAGAGGGCCGGACACAGGATGGAGGAGGTTCCGATTCCGTATACCAGTCCCTCTACCGCCCGCTTCTCACGTGCCTCTGCGGACCCCTCAGAGAGCCGGTTGGCATGGTAGTAGTACGCGACGAGGAGATACGATGCGCCCAGTACCATGAACGCCCATTTCCCGACTGTCGCCGTCACGTCAAACAGCGCTGCAACCAGCGCCAGATATGCCCATGAGTAATAGGCCAAGCCAAGGAGCACAAGGATGTTCCTTCGAACCTGCCAGAATGCCGCGAGAAACGTCGAGCCGAGCGCGAGCCCCATGCATACGTGAAAGTACGGTCCGAACGTTAGGCCGAACTGCCGGATGAACACGGCGATTCCGATCGGCGCCAGCACAGCGCTAATCGCGAAGAATACCTGTGACAGCACGCGCTGATGCGGGCCCCTCATGAGCACCGCTCCCGTATATGTAGCGATCGCAATTCCCATAGTGACGACCGCACGTCCGAAGAATCCGATCTCTTCCCAGTTTTGACCGACGAGCAAGACCGCCCCGGCGACGGCGATGATCGCACCGATGATGTAGAAGATGTTGGTGATGTGATTCGACGAACCCGACGCGTGCCGCATGTCAGGAGCCGCATGCGCAACGTTCTGCAGATCGGACTCGCTGATCGTTCCGTCCTGCAGTTTTTCCCTAATGAGTGAAAGTATCTGTGTCTTGTCCATATGACTTACTTAACCCAGCCAATAAGCTCGAAATTGTATCCGCCGTATCCGTTCTGGTCCACGGACATGCCGGTCAGCGACTTGCGCGCGGCTCCCTTCGAGATTACGTATCCGGAATCCGACCCCGAACCGAACAGTTCGAAGATGCCGTCGCTGCTGTATTCAAACGAGACGTTGTATCCGTCAGGAGAAGAAGGTCCCGCCGCTACGGTTAGTACCTGAGCCTCCTCGAATGAGATCTCTCGGGACGTATTCTCCCGTATCGAATAGTAGTACAGGGTCGGAGCGTCCTCGTATCGATATCCGCTCGGTATCGCAAGACTGTCGGCCTGAGCGTGCTGTGGAACCTCAAGCGGTACGCGCACGATCTTTTCATCCTCGACTGCGTACTTGTTTCTGAAGTAAATCGGCTCGTACGAGAACTTGTCCATGTCGCTGTGATCGACGTACACGAAGTCGTGCTGAGGGTTCATGCGCATCGAGGGTAGCATGATTGCCGCGGCCAGGATTCCGATAAAGACGATTGGTAATGCGATTGCCACTACGAGCGGCAGGTGTTTCTTTAGCATAGATACAGTATAAGACCCTATTACTGGCTGTCCAGATGGAACGCGTAGGACAAGTCGTTGTATTCGACCGTGTCATACAGCCTGATGCCCCCTTCGTGCCACAAGGCAAATTGGGTCAGACCGACGTCGAGCGCAAGGCGGCTGCAGACCGTGCAGTACGGCTCGCCGGAAGGAACCAGCGTACCGTTTTGGTCCACTCGCGTAAAATACAAAACCCCACCCTTTAGGTCCCCCGTCCTTGCCAATCCGTCCAGAATGGCCCTCCATTCGGCATGCATGCAGCACGTACGATCTGATTTCGGCTTAGGGGTCGCGTTCGGAAACTCAAGACCGCACTTCGGCTCGCCGTTGCCGGCTGGCGCGTTAAAGCCCCTCCCCACGACCTCGCCGTTCAGCACCACGACGCTGCCGCACTTGGCCCGCTTGCAGCGTGCCTTTTGCGCCTCCCTGCCCGCTTCTTGGAAATACTGCTCATGGGTAGTCATGCCCATATGGTACACTGGGTATCATGGACCCACAAATCAAGCAGCTCCTTGACGAGCAGCAGAAGAAGATCGACGCCATCTATGTCTCTGTTGAGAAGACCAGGAAGTACATGCTCTGGACAATTATCGGAACGGTCGTACTGTTCGTGCTTCCCCTCCTGATAGCCGCCCTCTTTCTGCCGGCAGCAATCGGCACCTACATGTCTACGCTGACTGACCTGGGACTGTAATTCTCAAGCAGCAGGAGCTTCTGCGACCTGCTTAGCCTCTTGAGTGCCCACTCTCTCTTGAGCGCGTCACCCTTACTTGTGCACACCTCCTCATAGACAAGCCTGACCGGCCTGCGGGCCTTCGTGTACTTGGCCCCCGCCTTGCCCTCATTGTGAATTCGCACCCGTTTTTCAACGTTATTTGAAATTCCGATATAGAACGTGCCGTCTGCGCACCTGAGCATGTACACGTGATACATGCCTCTAGTGTAGCATCTTCATCTTCCTCAACCGTTGCTTTATTTTTGAAACGTGCATAGACTGAAACTACATCCGCCAATGTAAAAGAAACGCCCACAACTCATGTAAGAATTTTGCGACGGATACGTTATTACACATGAACCGAAACCTGGAAAAACGATTCATAAAGACGTACGACACTCACTTCGAGAAGATTTTCAAGTATTGCTACTACCGAACAAGCGATCGCGAACTCTCAAAGGACCTGGCGCAGCAAGCCTTCATGAAAGCATGGGCATCCCTACAGGACGGTGCAAACATTGAGAACATACGCGCATTCGTGTATACAACTTCCCACAACCTTATAGTAGACTGGTATAGAAAGCGCAAGGACGTGTCGCTTGAGGTCATGGCCGAGGACGGATTTGATCCGCACGACGCCACGCAGGACCCAGAGCGAGACGCCGAGCTCGAGTCGCTTCTTCGCATTCTTGAGGAACTTTCTCCCGAGGACAGAGAACTGATCATTCTCCGCCATGTCGAGAACGCAAAGCCGCGAGAGATCGCGAAGCTTCTTGGAAAGGATACCAACCTGATTTCAGTCCGCATACACCGCGCGACGCGCAAGCTCAAGGAAATCTTTAGAATCAAGCAGATCTAAACACAATGTCATACATGGATTACAGAAAACATATCGCGAAGTCCCGACTCTCCACAGAGGAGAAGGCCGATCTCCGTTCCGAGTTCCTATCAAGGACCGGCCTGAAATCTTCACCATCAAATTATCTCATCAATAAGGCGCCGCACTACGTTGGAATCGCGGCCCTTTCTTTACTCCTGGTCGCAGTCGGAGCGTCGCCCTTTGCTATTGCTGCCGAGAATGCCGAACCGGGCGACTTCCTGTATCCCGTAAAGACCGCGGTCAACGAGCCGGTTAAGAAAGTCGTACGGACCGTTGTCGGCAAGAAGACTGCGGAACCGGCAATCCCGACACAGGCACAGATCGCGGAAGAGGACGCCGAAACGACAGAGTCAGACACAGAGGCGACAAGAAGCGAGAAGCGTCAGAAAAGTAAGAACGGCGACACCGAACCGAATCCCCCTACCCTGCCATCGGCCTCAATCATCCATGCGGCCGATTCTCAGGTCAAAAAAATTGTAGATACCGCAACGTCACCGATTGAAAATATGAAAATTATCGATGGGGCATCAAAGATAGTTCCGGTTGAAATTCGTATCCTGCCCGATGACAATCAAGACACAAAGAAAAATGATTCGAAGGACCAGGAGAATGATGCGGACGAGTCCGATGAGGAATCCGAAGAGGATGTCGCAGATAAAACGGTCGACAGGGTAACCGAAGAGGTCAAAGATGCGGCGGGCACGGTTTCGGATACGGTGGAACAGGCCACCAAGATTCTTGACATATCACTCTAACTATTTTTCTTTTTTGAATCACCGTACGGGCGCGTAAGTATTGGCGCTCTTTTTCGTTTTATATTCCGTGGCACGCCAGTTAGCACGTAACATAAAATGAAATGAATATGAAAACACATTTTGCCTTTGCGATAATCAGCGGAATGGTGCTCGCTGCAGTTACAGCACTCCCTTCCCTGTCGCACGCCATGCACGTTAGCATAGGCGCAAACACGAACGCTCTCGTCGACCTTCAGGCCGACAGAAGCAGCAGAACCGCCTCGGCGACTGTTGATGGCTCGGTTGACGTCCAGGCAGACGCAGGCAATCGAGGCGACCGAAACCCTGACGAGCAACCAGAGTCAGACAACAACAAAGACAGCAATAA
>CBKWTF010000006.1:0-15709 GCA_966677695.1 uncultured bacterium
TTTTCGGTGTCTCCATTTTTCGGTTCTTCGACAGGTGATTTGCGTGTTTGCCCAGGCGTGTTTACATAACAGGGAGGAACTTTGGGGGTGGAATTTCCGAAGGGCGGCGGTCCCGAAGGGACCGCCGCCTTTTCCTTTACTTCTGACAGGTGTCACAGAAGTGCGCGCTGCGTCCTGCAATTACCTTGCGCTGGATCGTTCCGCTGCAGCCGCGACGACTGCACGGCTTGCCGGTCCTTCGGTATGCGTTGTGATGCATCTGGAACTCTCCGGGCACGCCGTACGGATTTCGATAGTCCGACATCGAGTCCCCTCCGAAGTCGATGCCCTTGGACAGCACCTCCTTCGCACTCTTGGTCATCAGTTTGAACTCCGCGTCGCTGATCGATCCGACGGTTCGCTCGGGGTGCACCTTCGACATCCAGAGCAATTCGTCAGAGTAGATGTTTCCGATACCAACGACGAGCCTCTGGTCCATCAATGCGGTCTTGATCTTCATGTTCGGCCTGCGCGACAGTCGTGACTTCATCATCTTCCAGTCGAACGAGCCATCGAGCGGTTCCGGTCCCAGGCCTTCGAACTTCTCACCGAGCGCCTCCTTGTCGCTGATCAGGTGTACGGTCGCGAACTTGCGCATGTCAGAGAAGGCGACGTGGTTTCCGCCTGAAAGCGACAGCACGAAGTGAATGAACCGGTTGAACGGATCCTGCATCGGTCCTTCCTCAAGCGCCTTCCACTCGCGCTTCTTCGTGTCGAGCGCGAACTTTCCGTGAAGCAGGTGACCGGTCATCTTCATGTGGATGAGGATCGTCTTGTCACCCTCGATGTCGATGAGCACGTTCTTGGCGCGCCTCCAGACACGGACGACCTTCTTTCCGACCACTTCCTTTCTGAACTTCTTGAAATAGGCGGGATCCTTGATGTTCTCCTTTCCCTCATAGAAGGAGCTGTCATAGTCGCTCCAGGCGTCGGTAATTTTCTTTCCGCGAATGAGCGAGTTGAGAATCGTCGCGGTTGTATGAACTTCGGGAAGCTCCGGCATATGCTGTGATACTATAGTTTTACTATGGAAATTGCAAAGAGAAATGCCAGAACGATAGGGTACGCGCTCCTCTTTCTCGCTTTGGTTTCTGTGACGCTTCTCCTTACAAAAAACCAAGAGCCGTATGTCCAGAACATCGCGACCGTGAGTGACGCCAAGACCATCGCCCAGCTTCTCCAGAAAAGAACGAACTACCAGACGCGCGCCCAGAGCAGAAGCGCGGAGCGACTGGTCAACGTCCTGATCGTTCCGGGACACGATGATGAGCATGTCGGAACGTGGTACAAGAACCTGCGCGAGGTCGATCTCAACCGGCAGCTCGCCGAGAATCTGTACGAGTATCTCCTTCAGGAAGAGGGGATCAATCCTGTTCTTGCCAGTGATACCAAGGGGTATAATCCAATATTCGACGCCTACTTTGTCAGGGAGCGCGATCAGATTGAGGACTTTATGGAGAAGAAGAAGGAGGAGTTCGATAGGAAGATCGCGTCCGGCGAAGTGAGCGTGTCCGAGGAGGACTTTCATAATCCGGCACCCGGAGACATGGCGCTTCGTCTGTACGGCATCAACCGCTGGGTGAACGAAGCGGACTTTGATCTGGTGATCCATATTCATTTCAATGACCATGCAGGAAGAAACAAGAATAGGGTGGGAAAGAACACGGGGTTCTCAATCTATACCCCGAGCCAGGAATTCGAGAACTACGAGTTGAGCAGGCGCCTGGCCGACAGCGTGTTCGCCGAGCTCAAGAAGATACGTCCCGTCAGCGACCTCAAGGCCGAGGAGGCCGGGGTGATCGAAGACCGTGAGCTGATCGCGCTCGGATCAAACGAGAGCCTGGAGGCGGGGTCGATTCTGGTTGAGTATGGATATATTTATGAAAGCATCTTCACGGACTCCGCATTGCGAAAGGTGTCGCTCGACAACATGGCGTATGCGACCTATGCGGGCATCAAGAACCTGCTGGGAGAGAATCCCATGCCGAAGGAGAATGCGCAGGTGAAGACCACCAAGAACAAAACAACCGCGGCAAATCTCGAGTGGCAGTTTCAAAAAGCGTTTGCGGGCGAGTATCCTCCGGCAGGAGAGACCCTGCGCGACTGTCCTATCGCGGGATTCTTCGGGGCGTGCAGCGCGAGGACGCAGTAGCTATCTTCCCTCAAGGATGTCCCGCACTACCTGCGCATCGCTCCACGGCGTCTTCTTGCCGTTGGCTTCCATGATGTACGGATCGGTTCCTTTTCCCGTAATGAGCAGCGCGTCTCCGGTCTTGAGCTGCGCGATTCCGAACGCGATGGCCTCCTTTCGGTCAAGGATGACCTCGAGTTTGTCCGGATTCACGGCTACCTGCATCTCCCCAATGATCTGGAGCGGGTCTTCGTCGTACGGGTCCTCGTTGGTCAAAATGACCTGGTCGCAGTACGAGTTCGCGATTTCCGCCATCTTCGGACGCTTCCATGTGTCTCGTCCACCTCCGGTGTTGCCGAGAATGCAGATCTTCCGCTTGTCCTTGAAGGACTCATACAGCGCGATAAGCGAGTCCGGCGTGTGTGCGTAGTCGACGACGATCTCGGCGCCAAGCCTGTTCTCGATCTTCTGCACGCGTCCCGCGATCTCCGGCTGGTTTGCGATGGCGCGCTGGATCATGCCGAACGGAATGTCAAAGTGTCGGCATACGTGAATTGCCGCCAGTATGTTGTATGCGTTGAACTTGCCCTGAAGAGGAGACGTGACCTGCTCTCTTTGGTATGTAAATGAGATGTGCGGCTCCGTCACGACGCTCTCCGCCTCGAGCAGGGAATAGGTTTCTGTCGGTCCTGCATATGCCTCGGCAAAGAAGTGCGACTGCGAGTCGTCCCCGTTGAGTACCAGCAGCCCCTTCTTGCGCCGCAGGTTGCGGACCATGCGGACCTTGGCCTTGCGATACTCCTCGTATGATCCGTGCGACTCGATGTGCTCGGGGGAGAGGTTCGTGAAGACGAAGGCGTCGGTCCAGATGAACTTGTGGCGGAACTGCTTTGATCCCTCGGACGTCATCTCGATGACCGCGAACTCGCAGCCGGCCTTCACCGCGTCAGACAGGAACTTCTGCATGAAAAATCGTCCCGGCATGGACATCTTGTACTTGTTGGGGCGCTGGCTTGTTCCGATCTTGAACCGAATGGTGCCTGATACGGCGGTCTTCTTGCCCGCGGTTTCCAGGATGTGGTTTATGATTTCGGTCGTCGAGGACTTGCCCTTGGTCCCCGTCACTCCGATGACCTTGATCTTTCGGGCGGGGAATCCGTATCGAATGGCACCTGCAAGTGTCATGAAATAATGATAGAACGGCTGGCCCATGTGATACAGCTTCTTCGGAATGAACCGTTCGACTGTCCTGAGAATTTTTTCCATAGTGGTATGTTTCTTGATTATATAAATGTGACCCGTGCTGCCAGTGGCTACTTGGCGAGCATCTTGAGCGCCTCCTTGATGATCTGCTCCGAGTTCAGTTCCGCCGCCATGCCGATGATGACGTCCCGGGCCTCCTTCTTTGAGTAGCCGAGAGCCACGAGCGCCTCGATGGCATCCTGCTTGTCTGTATGGCTCTCGGTGACGATCGCCTCGACCTTGTCCTTGAGGGTCACGATGATCTTCTCGGCGGTCTTCTGGCCGATGCCCGTCAGCTTGCGGAAGTATGCGGCGTCATGCGACCCGATTCCTTCCAGGATGGTCTTCGGGTTTGAGGTGTTGAGGATCGAAAGGGCGGACTTTGGTCCTACGCCGTTGACCTGGAGCAGCAGCTCGAACACGTCCCGCTCGTCGTAATACAGGAATCCGTAGAGCGTATGCGAGTTCTCCTTGATGTCGAGATGGGTAAGCAAGGTGATCTCCTGGCCCTGGCGCAGGGTGGCGCAGGTGTACTGGGTAGCGTATACCTTATATATGACTCCTTGCACGTCGAGCAGCACTCCGTCAAGTACGACCTCATCAACGATTCCTCTCAGCTTGGCTATCATGGGTATATAGTACCAGACTTTTCTTTGGGTGGAATCATGGTAGATTTGGAACGAGATTGTTATTTGAATTGAAACCTATGAAAAACTCAGCCTTTGAAAACGTGCTCCTTGGAGTTGCCGCAGGACTCGAGCTTCGCGCTGCGGACTACGGGGTCCCTCCGGCTCGGATCTGTCTGAATGTTTCCGTCTTGGAACCGCATGGCCTTGCTAACCTGCTCCTTCTGGCCCAGGTATGCGCGCCGGACGATCCCTGGATTTCTGAGTGCGCAGAAGATTTGGCGAGACGGATTGCCGGTACGCTTCCTGAAATCGTGACGAAAGACGAAGGGGCATTCGCCTCTGTCCAGCCCATTGCCCAGGTCGTTGCGGATTTTTCCATGGCGCAGGTGATGCGCGTCCTTGCTACCATGACCGGATCCATGGTCAGAAGACATTTTGTTCTCGGCGGGTGTGCAGAGCTGCGGCGGGACTGTCTGGTCCTGCGCAAAGCGACACGCGCCGCTGAGGGCAGGGCAATCGCCACGGAAATCTACGCACGGCACACCGGTGCCCTTGACCCGTTGTGCCGCCACCTGTGCCGTCTGTCTTCTGACGGAGGGGACGCGCTGGTGTTTCTGTACAACGAGTCTTCCCTGGCAGCCTGACCGTCTGTCCTTCCGGGCATGCCCCGGCGCGTTCGCGCGCCGGGGTTGCTTTTTTATATAAAACTGGTACATTGGTGGAACTATGCCAATTACAAAGTCAGCAAAGAAAGCGCACCGAGCTTCGGACCGAAAGGCCGTGTTCAACCTGCGGCGCAAGCGAGCGGTCAAGACCGAGGTGAAGAACATCCAGAACCTCATCAAGGCCGGCAAGGCGGACGAGGCGAAGAAGTCTCTCTCGGCAGCCTACAAGGCGCTCGACAAGGCAGCCAAGATGAACACCATCACCAAGAACCATGCGTCACGACGAAAGTCACGACTGGCTCAGGCCGTAAAGAAGGCGAGCGCAAAGTAAGCCAAGCGAAAAGCCCCCAAATGGGGGCTTTTGTTTTGGGCCTAGCGGATGGCAATGTCGAGCTCGTCAAAATAATAGACATGGAACTCGTTCGTGACCATGAACCGCCTGTACGTCCGGCCTGTTTGCGGATTCGTGCGCCCGATAAGATCCTTGAGGAGGGGAGCCCATCCGTCGAAGATCTTTTTGGTGACACCGTGCGGCGAGTGCTCGTTGCCCGTAAGGCTGCCGAAGCTCAGAACGCACTCGTATCCCATGCGGGCCGCAAGGGCGGTACGGGTCACCGTGCGCACCAGGTCCGCCTCGAACAGCGCGAAGAGATAGGCGCTCCATGCGCTCGAAACGCGTTCGCCTTCGATCGTTTCGTCGGCGTCTCCGCCTGTATTTTCCTGAAGCATGTCGGCAAGCCGCTCCGCTTCAGATTGCAGCTCGTCGGTAAACAGGAGGTCGTGCCATGACAGCACTGCGTTCCTGTGCCGCGTAAGCCTTTCGATTTCCGGCTCGGGCATGCTGGCCGTCGAGGTGCGGCTGATGTACTCAACAAGCGCCTGGATAAGCACCGCTGACGTTTTCGAGTTCTGGACACTGAGGTCCTGTGCTTCATACATTGCGTTTCCCATGGTAGTAAAGGGTCGATTCGTTCAAAATCATACCATAATATTTTAATATATCAAGGTCAGTACGTTTTCCACACTGGCTAGTTATTGACTTTTATATATAAAAGTAGTATAATATAGATGAAGTTATGAAAGCGCACCTTAAGAAGTTTTTGGCCTGGCGCGCATCATTTGCTCATGGGCATGCCAGCAGGATCCTGCTTCACGTATGCGTCCTAATCCGGTGCAGAAAAACAAACAAAGCAGTCTTTGCCAAGAATGGAATCGCGAGGGAAATCCGCGCCATCGGCAGTTGGATCTCCCTCGGACTCCTAGGTTGAAATCGGTAGGGCGTCGCATACGTGCGACGCCCTTTAGTTTTGTGGGTCTTGTCCGAACCGATCGCGCTTTATTTTTCACACGTTTTTATGTACAGTAGAGCAACGCTCTCGTAGTTTAATGGATAGAACGCAGGCTTGCGGAGCCTGCAATCCAGGTTCGATTCCTGGCGAGGGCACACGAACGCAGTGAGTGGGACTGAGAGAAACGTGCTGGGCACGTTTCGTTCAGGAATCGAAGACCTTTTGAGGATCTTTGGAACGGAGTGACAAAGAGTCCAAAAGGTGTACTGGTCCAGTAAGGGCCGATTCCTGGCGAGGGCACCAATAAGAAAAGACTCCCGGCCGGGAGTCTTTTCTTAAAACCCGAAGTACTCCATGATCACCTTGTAGAGCGGTTCCTCAAGCTCTTCCTCGTCCAGGTAGTCGAGCAGGTAGTCGCGCAGCGCCTCGGGATTGGTGACCGTACTGTCGAACGGGATCACGATATACGGGGAGACCGGCTTCTTTGACCTGAAGATAATCTTGTCCTCGATCTCGCCGTCCTCGACCCAGAACGACTCAAGCATGGAGTAGGGGTGCAGGATGTTGCCCGCACGCACGCCCTTTCGGCTGATGTCGAAGTTCATCAGCCGGGGCGGTCTCTTCACCATCATGAACGATGTCAGCGTAAAGATCACGATGATCAGGGCAAAGAGAAAGTTCTTGAAGAATATCGAAAGAAAGACACCGCCAAACGCGACGATTCCGACCGTCCAGAACCAGTCGGTGGTTTTCGGGACATGCGCATGCTCGTGCGCCTGCCAGGAAATTCGCTCCTGCTTAGTAGGGGTGTCCATGCGTACATTATCAGTGCTGTGCGGTATTTTGTCGAGAATATTCGTGTGCACTTATGCGCCGTACCGTTTTGCGCATCCGTGCACTTGCGTGCATCACCTTAGGCGGTCGCCTGCAGCGCGAGTTTGATATATGAGGTGATGGCGATTGCCGTCGAGAGTCCGGCGGACGTGAGACACCAGATGCACCACGACCTGATCTTGAACGCCTGGATGCCGATCAGATAGAGCGAGAACAGAAAGGCGCCTGACGAGAGGGCGATAAGGACAACCTGGATCTCCTCGGATCGCATGTTGTGGAATCCGAGCATCGCGCAGTATGCGAAGACAATCACGCCGTAATAGAGCATGCCGAAATACTCAAGCGGAATGCCGAACATCGTTGAGTACTTCGACTTGATGACCGAGTCGCAATTTCCGGTAATCGGGCAGACGAGCGGCTTGTCCCCTTTTTTCTTTAGATGAATCTTGAGGCACAGCAGGAATCCGACAATTCCGAGCGCGATGATGATTATGTCTGTCATGCGTCCAGTATAGCATGACGCCTGCGGCCTATTTGAAGGTCCACCGTGAGTTCGCCCGGTAGTTCCAAAAGACGACGATGCCGATTGTCAGAATCTTTGCGATCAGGTAATGCAGGTGCAGATAGGCCGTAAAGCCGTGCAGGAGAATCAGCGTAAGTCCGAGTCCGACGGTTGAAATGGTCAGAAACTGCAGGTATTGTCCGGCGCTGGCCGAGGTCTTGGATCCGAACGTCAGCGACCTGTTCATGAGATAGCCGTTAATTGACGAGACGGCGAAAGAGGTTGTGGCAGCCGGCAGAAGGGGGATGCCCAGGAACTCGACAAGGACGAACAGGAGCGAAACGTCGATCATGCTGCTTATGCCTCCGACGATGCAAAACCTGACAAACCTGCTGTTTTTGAGTTTTGATAAAAGCATATTATGATGGCACGTAACAGTATACCAAGATGAGCGATTCTCGAAAGACGGCCATAATCATAGGGGCGGGACCGGCCGGACTGACTGCGGCCATCGAGCTGCTTCGCCATACCGACATCAGGCCGATCGTGCTTGAGGCCACGGATCATGTCGGGGGCATTTCAAGGACGGTCAGGTTCAACGAGAACCGCATGGATATCGGAGGACATCGTTTCTTTTCGAAATCCGACAAGATTATCGAGTGGTGGCTCGAGATGCTTCCTCTTGAGGAGGGTGCGGACACGGGGGTTGAGTTCAGCTACCAGAACAAGAGGCATGCGCTGGATGAGGCGAATGCGAAGAGGGGAACGGGCGAGGACGTCATGCTCGTTCGACGGCGAAAGTCCCGCATCCTGTACGACAAGAAGTTCTACGACTATCCGATTACTCTTTCGCTGCGAACGCTGACCAATCTCGGCTTCATCAAGATGTGCAAGATCGGCTGCTCGTACCTGTATCGCAAGGTGTTTCCGATTCGCAACGAGCGCAACCTTGAGGATTTTTTCATAAACAGGTTCGGAACCGAGCTGTACCTGACGTTCTTCAAGTCATATACGGAAAAGGTGTGGGGCAAGAAGTGCACTGAGATCGGAGCTGACTGGGGACGCCAGAGAATCAAGGGCCTTTCGGTCTCGAAGACGCTCAAGGATGCGGTCGCACGGCTGTTTCGCTCAAAAAGCCTGAAGCAGAAGGAGGTTGAGACGTCGCTGATCGAGTACTTCATGTATCCGAAGTTCGGACCGGGACACATGTGGGAGATCGTCGCGAAGGACATTGTGGCTCTGGGCGGTGAGGTACGGATGAACGCTCGCGCAACGACCATCGAGAATCGGGACTCAAGGATTCTTTCTGTGACATATGCTGACGGCGCTTCCGGGGAAGAGATCACCGTTCCAGCCGATTACGTATTTTCGACCATGCCCATCAACCACGTGTTTGACGGATTCGTCGGCGACGAGCTTCCTGCTGACGCGCACGGCGTCGCGATGTCCCTTGAGCATCGCAACTTCATTACCGTAGGCGCGCTCGTCACCTCCGACGCCCTCGGAGACATCCAGGACAATTGGATGTACATCCACGAGCCGGATGTTCACGTGGGCCGGGTGCAGTTCTTCCGTAACTGGAGCGAGTCGATGGTCGGTACAGAGGACTCGCACCTGCTCGGCCTTGAGTACTTCTGCGACGAGGGAGACGACCTGTGGAACACGTCCGAGGATGACCTGAAGGAGCTTGCGCGAACCGAGCTCGTACAGATCGGCCTGATTGAGGATCCTGGGCACGTTATGGACTTTCATGTAGAAAAGGTGGAAAAGGCGTATCCGGTATATGCCGGAAGCTATGAGCAGTTCGACCGCGTACGCGAATACCTGGATTCCATCGAGAACTTCTATCCGATTGGAAGAAACGGCATGCATCGCTATAATAACCAGGACCACTCAATGCTGACTGCCATGGCGGCGGTACAGTCCGTGCTGGGATCCTATGACAAAAAAGACATCTGGAATATTAACGCGGATCAGGAATATCACGAGAGCAAATAAGCTCATCATTGCCTGTGCCGCCGTCGCGATCATTTCCGTACTCCCGCGCCTTGAGATGTTTGCGCCGCAGATGCGCAATACCGAGTGGAACTCGGGTACGGTGCTTCGGCACCTTGCGATCTGGGAGGAGGCCGGGCCGCTTCGGTACGCGTTCAATCCCGTCGTAACCTATCCGGGGCCGGCCGATCGATTCATAGACAATCACGCCTCGACCCAGGAAGGGTTTGAGGCATATTCTGACAGAAATGGAACCTATTTTTATACGACCTATCCCCAGTTCGGCTATATCGCTCCGTACCTGTTCTTCAAGCTCCTCTTCCTGAGTCCTTCCATAGTCGGACTTCGAGTCTTCGGGCTGCTGATCCAGGTGCTGACTGCGGCACTGCTGTGCGCAATCGTGATTCGCATGACAGGGAAGCGTCTGCCCGGTTTCATTGCCTTCGCATCGTACGCGCTCTCACCGATTGCGATGTATTACCACTCGTTCAACTACATGTCGGACATGCTCGTGCCCGTCTTGTTTGCCGCAAGCGCGTACGTGTTCCTGCGGATCGCGGAGGATGAAAAGAACTTGAGGCAAAAGGCGTGGATACTCGGTGCGCTGCTGTTTCTGTTTGCGTATACCGAATATCTCGGATTCTTTGTCGCGGCGCTCATGGCGGCGTTCCTGTTTTTTCACCATACGGGAAGGATGCGTTATGTCATGGCGCTTGCCTGCCTGCTGCCTGTCGGACTGGCGCTCTGCGTAAGCGTTGCGCAATATGTTTCGGTCGGAAACCTGTCAGACTTTGTATCGACGATGACCAGTCGCTATGCCGATGCCTACGAGCCGTTCAGGACTACGTTAGCAATCCGTGACTTGCTGTACTGGTACGGCGCATGGCACGGACATCTCTATGCGGCAGCTGGAATCTTTATTGCAATGTCTTGGCTCATCAGGTGCGCGCAGGGGAAGAGGGATGCATTTTTTGACATGACAAAAAGAAAGGCGGCGATCTGGACGCTCGTCATCCTGGCGGTACCTGTCGTCGCGCACCACGTACTGTTTCTCTCGTGGACCGCGTACCATGCGCAGTACTTCTCAACGCTTAAGTCCCTGCTGTTCTTCTCGGTACTGCTCGGACTCGCGTTTTGGATTCTCGTATACAAGACGCCTGCCGTAACCAGGGGACCTATCGTGTTGTTGGTAGCCCTGCTTTTGACATGGGCGTTACATGCGTCGTATCAGAGATTTGCCTGGACTATGGGATATGACATCAGCCCGTACTCGTATTGCGAGGCGGGCAAGAAGATGTCGCGGGTCGCGACTGAGAACGAGGTTATTTTCGTAAAGGATGCGAGCCTTACGCGGCACAATTTTCCGATCAGTCCGGTGTTCGCATACTGCGCCGGCAGAAACATAGCAATCTACACAAGCCGAACCGAGGCGGGCAAGCTGATACGCGAAAACGGCGCCTCGGGTGGAGTAGCGTTCACGCTCTCGTACCTTGATGGCGCCGGTGTCGATATCGTACGGATTGAGGAGGTCAAAAACTAGTACGTCGTTGAGTCCGGGGACCCTTCCGCGGCCTGCTGGTAGACGTGTCCGCCTCCTCCGGTCAAGCCGTTACGTACCGCTCCGGAAAGTCCCGGTACCGCGTGCTTGGAGGTAAAAATGACGATCGCCGTGCTGCAGGTCGCGTCGGCGCACTTGTAGAGCGGACCGGCGTATGTGGTCGCTCCGGTCGGCGCGACTAGGGGGTTGCGCTGCGGCCGCGTTGCCAGGAATCCTCCGATAAGCGCCTCGGCCTTTCGTATCAGGGCAAATCTGCTCTGCTTCTCCTCGGCCGCGGGGATCTGGAGGTGGGCAAGGGCGGCATCGGTAGTCGGAGCGTAGGTTGTTCCCGCATATACGCAGTTCGTGCTTGCGAGACAGTGGAAGTCCGCGTCTCCGGTGTTAGGGTACCGTCCGTACTGCGTAATGTACATCTGGACCGCGAGGTTGATCGATCGCTTTTCCTCAAGCGCTCGAGCGTCGGCAGCCTTCTCCCGTGCTGACGAAAGGGAGGCAAGGGCGATGCTCGAAAGCAGGCCGATAATTGCGACCACTACCAGGAGTTCGATAAGGGTGAATCCTTTTTGTGTTGTGTGTGAGGTAGGCATGAGATTACTGGTTAGCTTGCATTGACTCGAGGAATACGCGCTCCTGTACGGGAACCTTCTGCTTTTCGTCCTGAGAAAGCTCGCTGTACGGCTTGATCTCCGGCTCAGGATCGGAAGATGCGGCGAATAAATATGCGGTAAGGGCGAAGAACAGCACGGCGCAGGAAAGAAGCACGATGTTCGCCTGCTTTTTGTTCTTTGCGATACCTGATTTTATGAGTAGTTTTATCACTTTTGATTCTGGTTCTTCTTGGTAAATAGCGGACTGCTGATACCCTCTGAATGTGTCCTCCTCAAATTGTACTCCTTCCATGCAACTTATTCTAATGAAAATTGGGTAAAACGCCAAACGCGGTTTGATTGCAAAAGCGCGGTTTTTTGCTAGTATAACGGTACTTGTGCTGCCCGGGCGCCGACGGCGCCCAGGAACAAGTCCCCCGGGGGGGTGGCAGAGTGGTTGAACGCGCCGGTCTCGAAAACCGGAATATCCGAAAGGGTATCGAGGGTTCGAATCCCTCCTCCTCCGCCAAAGCAAAAAATCCCTGAAAGGGGATTTTTTGCTTTGGGCGTTTTCGCTTTTCATTGACACCGATTCGTATCCGCGTAGTTTATATAGTATGCATACAGACTGGAACGTCACTCCCAAGCAGGCTGTCGAACTTCAGAAAAAGTTGCGCGGAGAGGTGTTGATACAGCCGCTCTCTAAAACGCATGTCGGACCGATCAAGACTATAGGCGGCTGCGACGTCAGCATGAGCATGTTCGCCGAGGAGGGGTTCGCCGGGTTTGTCGTCCTGGACGTTCCCGGCCTGCATCCCGTCGATCATGCGGTCCAAAAGGGAACCATTCCGTTTCCGTATGTTCCCGGACTTCTTTCGTTTCGTGAAATACCGATGCTTCTTGCGGCTTGGAAAAAGCTCAGGCAAAAACCGGACGTGTTGATTGCGGATGGGGTCGGCATCGCACATCCGCGCAGGCTCGGCATTGCGTCACATCTGGGACTTGTTCTCGGCATTCCGACCATCGGCTGCGCAAAGTCCGTCCTGGTGGGAACGTATGAGGAACCGGACAACGAGCCGGGGAGCCACTCATATATGTATGACAAGGGAGAGATAGTCGGGGCGGCCGTTCGAACAAAGCGCAACGTCAAACCTGTGTTCGTTTCGCCAGGGCACCTGATAACGCTCGACGAGTCCGTCGAGACTGTTCAAGCGTGCGTGCTCAGGCATCGTCTGCCTGAGCCGACGCGCCTTGCGCACAATGTCGTAAATGAATACCGACTGGCGGACTCATAAGGATGCCGTTTGACTTCGTTCGCCCTGCACGTTTAAATGGCTTCATGAAATATCTCGGCATAGACTATGGAAAAAAGCGCATCGGCATCGCGCTCAGCGACGATACGCTGACGCTGGCATTCCCCCACAAGACCTTAGGCAACTCAAAAACGGTTGCTGACGAGATTTTTGAAATCGTCACCTCGCAGGAGGTGTCGCGCGTCGTCATCGGAGAGTCCAAGAACCTCGACATGAGGGACAATCCGATTATGGCCGACATCCGCGCGCTCAAGGCACGGCTGGAAGAGCAGGGTATAGACGTCGCTCTTCATCCGGAATTCTACTCAAGCGCCCAGGTCGTATCCCATATGGGAGAGCAGAACAAGGCGATTGACGCATCCGCGGCCGCCATTATCCTGCAGAATTATCTCGATCTGCAAAAACGTGTATAATGCCCGCATGACTGATGACACAAAACAGGAAGCGAGCCAGCCAGCGGCTGAGCGTGCATATATAGAGTACGATGACTTCAAGAAGGTCGAGATTCGCATAGGGGAGATCGTGAGTGCGGAGCCCGTCGAAGGGTCCGAAAAGCTGCTTCGCCTGATCGTTCGATTCGGGGAAGAGGAACGCCAGATTCTTTCGGGAATCGCGAAGTGGAAGTCTCCCGAAGACTTGGTCGGGAAGAAGGTTCCGTTCGTGACCAACCTCAAGCCGAGATCGATGATGGGACTTGAGAGCAACGGCATGATTCTCGCCGTAAATGACGCCGACCAGAACTTCTCGCTTCTTGAGGTCGATTCCTCAGTCGCGTCCGGATCACACGTCTCCTAAATACGGAAGTTCTCCGTCACTTTTTCTTTGTTCGTCGCTATGCGTACTATATAATGTGAACAATGAAAGTGAGCTTTTCAAATCCTCCGGAGTTCCTGACCCTGCCGCTGTTCGGTCTGGATATTTCGCGTTCCGCGATTCGGCTTACCAAGCTCAAGCGGACCTCTGACGGACTCGTGCCCGAGCACGTGGCCAGCGTGCCGATCTCTGAGACCTGCTCTCTTCTGACTGACGAGGGCGTGAATGCTGATTGCACGGAAGTGCAGGATGCACTCAGGGAACTGAAGAAAAAGCACAGGATCGAGTTTGTGCGGGTGTCCATTCCGGAACAGAAGACCTACGTGTTCAAGGTCGATGTTCCGAACGATGCGATCCATACGGTAGAGGAATTCATCCTCTATAACATGGACCAGTACGTTCCTCTAAACCCCCAGGAGGTGCTGTTTGACTATAAGATCCTGCATGCGCGAAAGGGGCCGGGAACCACCCCCGTGGTAGTGACTGCGATCCTGCAGTCCGTGGTAGAGCAGTATACGGCGATTATTGAGGCTGCCGGAATCACGGTGCTGGCATGTGAGCCCGAGACCCATGCGATTGCGCGCGCCGTCATCCACCGGGATGATGCGAACCCGTATATCATCATCAACGTGGGAACCCGGGCGACCAACATCTCGGTAGTCGAGGACGGTTTGGTGCAATACACGCAGACCCTTCCCGTTGCGGGGAAGGACATTGCCGAGAGCGTGTCCGGAGAGGTTGCGGCGGCGCTCAAGGACAGCATCAATCGCGTTATCGTATACTGGTTTACGTCAAAGGATCGTGAAAGCCAGGGTGCAAGGATAGAGAACATCATCCTGACGGGAACGGGAGCGGGTTCTCCCAACCTCATCAACTTTCTGGAGAGCAGTCTTGCGGTCAACGCTTCCCAGGGAAACATCTGGAAGAACTGCTTTGACCTCAACGATCACATCCCTACGCTGTCCAAGCAGGAGTCGCTGCAGTATGCGACGTGCGTCGGTCTGTGCCTTGCAAAACTAAAGTAACCCATGCCTCGAATACTTACTCCAGAGTCAAACAAGAAGATAAAAAGGGAATACCGGCTCAGATTTCTCGTCGCCCTTTTGGCGGCATGCGCAGGTTCCTGCGTTCTGGCAATACTGTTCCTGATCCCGTCATATGCGCTTTTGGATTCGTACGAGACCGCGTATTCGGTTTCGGAATCGGACAAGGCGCAGGAGGAGATAGCGGAGGTGAACGAGGAGTATACCAACAGGCTTGCAGAGGTTCACGAGTTGTCCGGAATGATACCGGAATCAAGCCCCGGATATGCCAGGGTTCTCGACATGCTCTTCTCGTACGAGGGTGGAGGGTTGGAGCTGAGTGCGGTCGAACTGCAGAAGTCGGGAGAAAACGTTTCGGTAACGCTCCGCGGGACCGCGCAGACCAGAGACGTCCTGCTGGCTTTTGACGAGTCGATCAGTTCCAACGACAGCTTTTCCGGATTCAAGCTTCCGATTGAGGCGCTGACAAAACAGTCGGACATCTCATTTAATGTGACGTTCAACTATCATGAAAAGTAAAACGACGCTTACATTACTACTCGTTCTCACCCTGCTCGGCTGCTCCGTAGCCGGGTTTGTCACGCTGCGCGGCGCAGTCGCGCGCAAGATGTCCGTTGTGGCCGCGCAGCGTGCCCAGGAGGACCGTGTTATGGGACTTGAGTTCGGAAACCGTCTGAGGAACAATCTGCAGGAGCTGGCGCAAAAGGAGGAGGTTATCAAGCGAACGTTTATCGACGGTGTCCATCTTGTTGATTTTATTGAATCCATCGAGGGGTTTGCCGCTGAGCGTAACCTGAAGATTGAGATGGATTCGGTTGAGCAGGGGGAACCCAAGACTCTTTCGACCTCACGGGGAAAGCTGGTGCCCGTGACATTTTCAATCCGTACGGAAGGTGATTATGAGGACGTCAGCTCGTTCGTGCGGGAACTCGCGAATTTCAACGAGCGCCTGGACATCGAGCAGCTCGGAATGTTCAGCTCTGGTAACGGTGTATATACGCTGCGCCTCACCGTTAAGGGAATGATGTTGTCATATGAATAATATCAATGAAAAAATAAAATTGTATTT
>CBKWTF010000007.1:0-15019 GCA_966677695.1 uncultured bacterium
GTTTTGGAGACCGCTGTTCTGCCACTAAACTAATCGCCCATCTGCATGTGCAGTCACGTAGTTATATCAGATTTGAGGCAAAAAGAAAAACCGCCCGAGGGCGGCCTTTCTCTTATTTCTTCACCTCCTTCCACACGGTGTGCTTTCGGAGCGTGGCGTTGTACTTTCGCAGCTCAAGCTTCTTGTCGCCGTTCTTCTTGTTTCGGCGAGTGTGGATGACCTGTCCGGTCTCCTGGCACTTGATCTTTGCTAGATTTTTCTGTGACATATTGGTTTTATTAGGTCTTATGAGGATATCACACCTTTGGCGGCTTTTCAAGTGCCCGCAAGGCGGATCCGGGACATGCCAAAAGGGCCGCCTGACCCTGCCCGTTTGACCATTGACAAATATAGATTTTCTTATACAATATTGGATTATGGCAGATAATTCAACAAAGGCGAACAATGTGGCCAAAATCCTCTTCATCGTGGGAGGAATCCTGCTGTTCGTAATATTAGCAATCTTTATCGTTCGACTCGTACCCGTTGCGATCTCAAACATCAGCAACTTTGCGTCAAATATCGGAACCAACATCAGAAGCGCCATCAGCGACGAGGACATCGTCGTGACGACCGACTCTGACAGCCTGACCCACGGCTCCCCTGTCGTGGTCAACTTCGAGTATGCGCCCGAGGTACCGGGACAGTTCTACGTATCGTACAGCTGTGCAGACGGACTCTTCTTCGACATCCAGTCGAACAACGGTCCGAAGCGAATCATCTGCGAGACCCCGTTCAAGCTCGGAGAGAACCTGAGCGCGATCTCGCTTATCCCCGTCGTAACAAAGGAGAACACCTTCATGGACTCCACGATCACCGTCGAGTTCAAGGACGCCCAGAACAACACCGTCGCCAAGGGCACCCGAGTCGTGACCGTACGAAACGAGTCCGCAGAGGGAACGACCGCGACGTCTACTCCTGAGAATCCGTATAGCGCCAATACCGGCGCGAACGGATCTTCCGGCGCAGAGGTCACTTCTACGCCTGCCCCTGCACAAACATCGTCTACCGGCACAACAGGATCGACCGGTGCCACCCGAACATACACGTCGACATACGTGCCTGCGTACGTTCCGGCCGGAAAGGACCTGGTAATCACCGACATCCGGAAGATCGGAAACGACTCCGCATTCACATTTACCGTATACAACTTCGGAGGAACTCCGACGGGCGCATGGTACTTCTCATACACCGACGCGCAAAACCCGTCACGAACGCTTGTCTCCCCTGTTCAAGGGTCGCTCGGAGCGAACCAGGGAATGGCCGTAACGGTACGGTTTGACGGACAGAAGAACTCGAACCAGACGATCAGCGTGCACGTCGACTCATACGACTACGTGTCCGAGACCAACGAGTCAAACAACAGGGCGAGCGTTGTGATCACAGGACCTCGATCAACCGGCGGATCTCATGGAGACGGATCATATGACGACGACGATGACGCTGACCTAGTCATCACCTCACTGGAGGTCGGACGGCTCTCTGGAAGCCGATTCGTCGAGGAGGACGAGATCGACGAGGACGACACGGCCGCAGTCCGATTCTTCGTAAAGAACCAGGGTGGCGAGTCAACCGGATCATGGCGATTCGAGATCGACGGCCTTCCGTATGACGACGACGATACCTACCGGTCGAAGTCATACTCTTCGCTGAAGCCAGGACAGTCGCTTGAGGTCATCGCAGACTTCGACGGCATCGACGAGGGACGATACACCATCCGTGTAGAGGTTGACTCGGACGACGACGTGGACGAGGAGAGCGAGCGAAACAACGACGAGTCCGAGACTCTGCGTGTAGAGCGCTAAATCCGCGGACAGACTTCTTGAAGAATCCCTCCGCAGCGATCCTTGCAAAAGCAAAGCGCCCAGAATTCATTCTGGGCGCTTTGCTTTTGTAGTGCGAGGACCAGGATTCGGAAAGAATCTGTCCGCGGATTTACCTACACGTCAATCTCAGCCTCCCTCGCGTTCGATACGATGTATGACTTTCGTGACGGAACGTCCGTTCCCATGAGCATGTCGAACACCTGATCCGCCATCACGGCGTCGTCAACGGTCACCTGCTTGAGGATTCGGTTGTTCTGGTCCATGGTCGTCTCCTTGAGCTCCTCGGCGTTCATCTCTCCGAGTCCCTTGTATCGCTGGATTCGGATCTTGGCAGAACCCTTCTTGGTCTCTACTTCCTCCTCAACAGGTTCCTCATCGGGATTGTCCTCGTCCACCTGGGCCTCAAGCGCGGCGGCGTCCTTTCCGAGAATCTTCACCTTCTCCTCGTCGGTATAGGCATACTGCACGTCCTTTCCGCGCGTAATCTTGTAGAGTGGCGGAAGCGCGATGTAGAGGTATCCGCCGTCAATGATCGGTCGGAAGTGTCGGTAGAACAGCGTCAGGATCAGCGTTCGAATATGGGATCCGTCGACGTCGGCATCAGTCGCGATGATGATCTTGTGGTATCGCAGTTTTGTAATATCAAAGGTGTCACCGATGGCTGTTCCGAGAGCGACCACGAGATTTCGCACCTGCTCAGAGGCAAGCATCTTGTCGAGTCGCGCCCGCTCCACGTTGAGGATCTTTCCTCGAAGCGGAAGGATCGCCTGAGTTCGTCGGTCACGACCCGTCTTGGCAGTACCGCCCGCAGAGTCTCCCTCTACGATGAACAGCTCGGCCTCTTCGGCAGACTTGGTCTGGCAGTCGGCCAGCTTTCCAGGAAGCGTCATTCCCTCGAGCGCACCCTTTCGAAGCACCGAGTCCTTGGCGGCCTTAGCGGCCTTTCGTGCCCGGAGCGCAAGGTACACCTTGTTGATGATGGCCTTGGCCTCGTCAGGATTCTCCTCCAGATAGTAGTTGAAGGCCTCTGAGAACACGGACTCCACCGCTCCTCGCGCCTCGACGGACCCGAGCTTGGCCTTGGTCTGCCCCTCGAACTGAATCTCGGGCATCTTAACCGACACCACCGCAGTCAGTCCCTCGAGCACGTCGTCTCCGGAGAACGAGTCGCCCTCCTTGAGGATCTTGTTCTTCTTACCGTAGTTGTTGAGGTGTCGTGTCAGCGCGGTCTTGAATCCGGTCACGTGCGTTCCGTGTTCCGGGTTGTAGATGTTGTTGGCGAACGCGACGATTCGCGGAGAGATGTCGTCCACATACTGGAGCGAGACCTCAACGAGCACGTCCTCGTACTGCTTCTCGACATAGAAGATGCTGCCGTGTACCGGCTTCTGCATCTGGTTGTAGAAGGCAACGAGAGACCGAAGCCCTCCCTCGAAGTAGAATGTCTGCGACGTCGCCTCGAGGTCAGTGTCGGCAAGGTAGTACGACTTGTCGAGATCGATCTTGCCCGTGTATTCTCGCGCATCGATCACCGTAATCTGCAGACCCTTCACGAGATATGCCTGCTGCCTGACGTGGTTTACGATTCGGTCATATACGAACTCGGTGCTCGGGAAGATCTGGTCGTCCGGCTTGAACCTGATGATGGTTCCGTTGCTGGTCGTAGAGCCGACCTTCTTTACGTCGGCCTTCTTCTTTCCTCGCTCATACTCCTGCACGTATCGCCCGCCGTCTCGGTGCACCTCCGCAACCGTATGCTCGGAAAGGGCGTTCACCACTGAGGCTCCCACTCCGTGGAGTCCTCCTGACACCTTGTACCCGCTCTCCTCTCCTCCGAACTTTCCTCCCGCATGGAGCACGGTCATAATGGTCTCGAGAGCCGAAACCTTGGTCGTCTTGTGCTTGTCGACCGGGATTCCTCGTCCGTTGTCGACCACGCGAATGTAGTTGCCTGGCAGCATGGCGATCTCGATTCGGTTCGCATATCCTCCCATGGCCTCGTCTCGCGAGTTGTCAAAAATCTCCCAGATCAAGTGGTGAAGACCGTCTGGTCCCGTCGTTCCGATGTACATTCCGGGTCGAACTCGTACCGGTTCAAGACCCTCCAGCACCCGAATTTCATCTGCTCCGTAGCCTTTTTCTTTCTTTGCCATATGTCATGTAAGTATAGCAGAAATCGGACGCGTATCCAAGCGTCCGATGTGCAAAAACAGCCTTATTTAGAGCCGTATTTTAGTCCTTATTTGTGCCGAATACCACGTTGACAAGCGCCAGGATAATGGCAAAGAAAAATGCCGACCAGAACCCCGCTACGGCAAAGCCGGGAACGATCGCCGCGGCTCCCCATACGAGCAGCGCGTTGACCACGAGCGAGAACAGCCCGAGCGTCACGATGGTGACGGGCAGGGTCAGGATGAACAGCACCGGCTTAATAAAGATGTTTATGATCGCGAGCACGACCGCCAGCACAAGCGCACCGACAGGCGTTACGTCCACTCCAGGAAGCAGATATGCGGTCACTCCGATTGCCAGTGCCGATATGATCCATTGCATAATTGTTTTCATAGAAAAAGTATACGTTACTCGGTAAAAATTGTCAGCCGCTTCCAGAACGACATGAAGTCCCTGAGCGGCATGGAGACCGGGTTTGAGTCCGACGATCGCTGCGGATCAAGCATGATCACGTTGTTCTCGTCATACCCCACAACCAGCACCACATGATCTCCCTGGTTGTCCCCGAACCCCGCGGACACAGACACGAACACGGGATTCCCCTTCTCGATCATGTCGCGCATCTTCACGACTCCGTTGTTCGCAAACTCAGTCGAGTGGATTGCCGGAACAGGATCACCGGTCTCAAGGTCGATCTCGTGCGCCTTGAACTCCTGCCGGTACGCGTGCACGCCGTGATTGCGAAGCACGCGCACGATCGTCTCGTGCGTCCACCCGGCGTGCTCGCGACCCCCGACGATGTTCGCTTCCTTGAGAAGATCAGAAAAAGAGTTCGGAATCAGCCTGCTGTCGAGCACCATCTTGATGCATGCGATAGCGCATACCGAACGCTGCAGTTCCGCAGGAACCTGGTCGTCGAGCTGTGAGAAGAATGGTATGTCTAGCTGCATGCGTATATTTTATTAGCGAATCTCGAAGTCAGCGTCCGCCTGGAGCGTCGAGTAGATCTTGTCCATGATCGGATTTACCTCCTCGTCGGTCAGCGTCCTCTCGCTTGACTGGAATACCAGCCTGTACGCATACGAGGTCTTTCCGTCCTTGGAGAATTCGTCAAACAGGTCGTGGCGCACGAGCAGGTCGCCGGCATGGTCGGTGATGACCCGCTCGATATCGGTCTTGGTCTTTGCGTCCGTTGCCCACACCGCGATGTCGCGAGTCATGAACGGATACGGAGAGAACGGCTTGTACGAGGTCGCAGGAAGTACGTACAGCGCGTTGTACGGAGCATTCATCAATGGCAGAAGTGCGGCGAGATCGATCTCGGCAATCTCCTGGCTGTCCGCAATCGAGACAGGAAAAGCAACCCCTGTTTTTTCGGAAAGATACGCAAGCGCCTCCTCGAGCAGCGCCTTCGGCTTCTGCTTCTTGTGCGCGCTTCGTACCGCGATTCCGAGCACGGTCTTTTCCTCCTCGCCGACGAACACGTGTCCGATCTCGAACGTTTTCAGCACGTCCTGGGCGAACAGCTCCTTGTTGCGGAAGTTGAGATCGAGCGCGTCGGTCAGACCCTTGGCAAGATCGGTTCGCAGGTACGCCTTGTCATTGGCAAGCGGCTTCACGACCGAAACGTCCCCCTTCTTCTGGAACGAGTACGTCACCACCTCGTCAAATCCAAGATCGATCAGGTGGCTCTTGATGGTCGCCAGCTTGTCGTACACGGAAAAGTCCGCTGGCTGCTCGATCTGCCTAGGCGCGACCGGAGTAATCTTCTCGTAGCCGTAGACGCGTCCGATTTCCTCAACGATGTCGGTCTCGGTCTTGAGGTCGAGTCGCTCGTACGGAATCTCGAGCACGTACCGAGAAAAATCAGCATTCCCTGCAATTCGCCTATATCCTGCGACATTCGCAAACTGCTCGGACTCGGACAGGTTCTCAACCACTGTTCCATTTTCCTGGTGTCGAGATGAGTGCAGGATTTTTCCATCTCCAAGATACATGCCCACATGGTCGACACCCGACTCAACCTGGAATCCCGGCAAGAATTCCTTTGTCGCGTAATGAATATTGCCAGTGTCTGAATTGCTGAACACGAGATCGCCGAATGCAAGGTCGGACTTAGAAACCTCAGTTCCAAATACCATCTGATCGATTGACGTTCGCGGAATCTGGATTCCGACAAATCCGTATAGATACGCCATGAGTGACGAGCAATCAAAGCTTTTTGGCGCATCATACAGCACGCTTGCGCCAAAGACATACGGCGCGTTCAGCACACTGGGAACAAGTTCTCGTATCTCCTCAATTGAGTTCACCTTGTGCGACTTGATGCCAAGCGACGCGAGGATGTTCAAAATCTCCCGCTCCGAAACGTCAGCGCCGAGCTTCTTTGAGATGTTCTCGATCCTGATTCCGACGGAGTACGGACGCGGCTGCGGTCGCAGGTATACGCCCGTTACGTTTGAAAACTCAGTCGCGTCACCTGATGCGTACTTATCAATATACTCAGACGCAAGTCGCATCGCCTTCTCTGCAAGGCGAGGTGTCAGTCCGTTTTCAAATCGCTTCGACGAGTCAGTCTGAATTCCCGTTCGCTTCGACGTTTTTCGCACCTTCACCGGAAAGAAGTTCGCCGACTCAAGCAGGATGCGTGTCGTCGAAGAGTTAACCTCCGCCTTGTTGCCGCCCTTTACTCCGGCAATCGCAAGGTTGTCGCCTTGGAAATCCTGAATGGTCAGATCCTCTTCGGTCAGCTCAACTTCTTTTCCATCCAGCGTAGTAACCGTCTTCACCACAGGTGAGCCGATGAGTATCTTGGTATCCGATATCTTGTCGGCATCGAACGCATGCATCGGCTGCCCGATCTCATACATGACGATGTTGGTAATGTCCACGATGGTGTTGATCGAACGTTGTCCGATCGCCTCAAGCTTCTGCTTCAGCTCAAGCGGAGACTCCCCCACGACAACGTTCCTGACTTCTCTCAGCATGTATCGCTGCAGACACTCGTCTTCGACCTGAACGTCATAGGCTGTGTCGAACTGAGCGGGAATGTCCTTGATCTCCTTCTCAGCCAGCGGAATCTTGGTATGCACCGACACCTCCTTGGCGACACCCCAGTGGCTGAGGCAGTCAGGCGCTCGGTCAGGCGTGATCTTGATCTCGAATATGCTGTCATCGTCCCTCTCCTCAATCTCCTCCACCTCGAAGACGCGGATGTTCAAAAGGTCCGCCAGATCCTTCGGATTGGGAAGCGGTTCGTTAAAGTATTCCTGGAGCCAGTTGTATGAGACTTTCATATTAAAATTGCTTGATTACCCGAAGGTCTCCCGTATACAGGTTGCGAATGTCGTCGATCTGCGTCTTCATCATCACGAGACGATCGAGCCCGATGCCGAACGCCAGTCCAGACCACTCGCGATGGTCCAGCCCTACCGCGTTAAGGACATCCGGATGCACGAGGCCCGCACCGAGAATCTCGATCCACCCCGCATACTTGCAGGTCGCGCATCCCTCGCCCTTGCAGACGCCGCACTGCATGTCCACCTCGAATCCGGGCTCCACGAACGGGAAGAAGCTCGGCCGCAGCCGGATCACGGTGTCGTCGCCGAAGATCTTCTTGAGAAACGTCTCAAGATAGTACCGCAAGTTCGCGACGGTAATGTCCTTGTCGATCACCAGTGCTTCTACCTGATGGAACTGCGCCTCGTGCGTTCGGTCGGTCGCCTCGTTTCGAAACACCTTTCCGGGAGCAACGATCGCGAACGGCGGCTTGTTGTTTTCCATGTAGCGAATCTGCACGCTCGAGGTGTGCGTTCGAAGCAGCTTTCCGTTTCGCAGCCAGAAGGTATCCTGCATGTCTCGCGCAGGATGGTCCTTCGGCACGTTGAGCGCGTCGAAGTTGTGCCGCTCGTCCTCCATCTCGGGTCCGTCCACGACCAAGAATCCCATCTCCTTGAAGACGCGGATTATGTTCTCAATCATCGCCGTCGTGGGATGAAGATGGCCTGTGTTCCCCTGTTCGCTCATATTACAAATTTATCTCAAAATACTTCGCACCGTCCTTGACGATCAGGCTGTCGTTCTGGGTCAGCCGGAAATCAAGTCCCGAGCCCTCGATGATCTTCTGGATGTTTCGCTGGGTTCGTCCGTCGACCTCCACGGCGTAGATGCCGTTCTCAACCAGCACGACCCACACGTCGTCTCGTCCCGGCAGGTACTCGAATCGCTTGATGGCGTCCTTCCAATCCAAGGTAATCTGACTGTTGCAGACTCGCTCCGCCCCGCCGCAGTAGTAGTACGGGATGTTCTCCACGTCGTCCGTCCAGTACAGGATGATGTTTCCGCCCGAGAGCCAGGACACTTCCTTTCCGTCCACGATCAGGTTCGGCAGAGACTGGAAGTCCTTGATGGCAAGCTCGTCAAAGAAGAGCTCGAGCTTGCTCTTCTGCTCAGTGGTGGAGGAAGAGGTCGAGGTCGCGACAACGGGCCGTTCATCTACCGCCTTGGTGCTTGAGGCAAAAAGGGCCGCGACGCTCACGTACTCGGGGTTGTTCGGCTTGGCACCTCGAGACGGTGCGGTCGAGGTCGCAACCTTGTCCGCGTCAAGGTACGCGAAGATGTCTCGCTGCTCGAACTCGCTGGGCAGGATGAGCACGCGACCCTCGGTCACGATGCTCGGGTAGACATAGAGCGTCTTGACCCAGCTCTGATGGTTGTCCTTGTGCACCTCGACCTTATATTCCTTGTTCGGCACGAGGTCCTGGATCAGCGTATTGCGGATGAGGAACCCGCTGTTCTTGAGAAACTCCCCGTCCACGAACACGGTCGCGTCGGACTCGTCAGAGTGGATGAAGATCCCTCCGGTCTTCTGCAGAGAGTACGCGTCATCAAGCCGATAGCCGAGCGAATACAGCAGGATGATCGGCGCGATGACGACGAACAGGAGCACGAGTATCCAGAGCGACAACTTTCTTTGCGTATTTGTAAGGGGCTTCATGATTATTTTCGATGCTTAGGCGTAACCCAGAACTCTCCCACGTACTTTCCGAGCATCAGGCGCGTCTGTGCGTGGATTCCAGGGAACGATCCGAATAGGATAATTGTAAACGGCACGAAGAGCCACTGCAACGTCAGAGGAATCCAGTATCGCTTCTTTCCCTCCATATGCTTGGGCCGCTTCGGCAGCAGGCTCGCCGCGATTACGGCGGACAGGATCAGTCCCATCGTCGCGATCGTCATCAGATCTCGGGTGATGTTCGGCAGGTTGTATGAGAGAACCGTATCCCGGAACTCAGGCCCCCCGAGGATGATGGGAAGCCATCCGAGCACGAGGATCATGATCGGGTTTGTGGCGTTGGACCAGAATCCCTCGATCTGCACCCACGCCTGGTCGAACTTCTTTCGAAGAGGGATCTTCTTGTTCTTCACGAATCCGAACAGCAGGTACGGAATGTTCTCCACTCCCCACATCCATCGGAAGTGCTGCTTGTAGATGTTCTTCACGGTCTGGGTCCACTTGGGAGCGAGGTTCGCGTCCATCGATACCGGATACGAGAGCGGCACCACTCCGTAGTCACCGTCCTTCAGAAGGAACAGGTTGAAGAAGATTCGCGAGTCGTCAGAGATCATGTTCTTCTGCCAGTATCCGACCTCGTACAGCGCCTTGAACGAGAGTGAGTGCGACGAGAACGTCACGAGCTTCTCGGGTCGCTCCTGCTGGATCATCTGCCAGAACGTGCTGGTCATGGCGGCAACTCGCGAGATCGCAGGCGTCTCCCATACGTTGTTGTTATAGAGCGGAATCGGCTGGAACGAGACGTTATACGGATTCTCATGCGTCACGAAGTGCCAGGTCAGACATCCGAAGTACTGGTCTCCCACTACCGTGTCGATGTCGAACGCGGACACGATCACGTCCTCGTATCGAATGCCGTGTTTGTCGAGCACCTCCACTCGGGCATGCTCAGCAGCGTGCGTAATGTTCGGCCCCTTACCCTTGATCTCGCCGGGAAGGTCAGACGGATGGCTTGAGATCAGGAAATGCCCGAACTCGCTCGCGTACTTCTGCTCGATGATCTTCGCGAATGTGATGGCGTCCTCTCCAGCCCGCTCCTCCGCGGCAAGCACGATGATCATCTTGCTCTTCTTGTACTTTGAGGAAAGAAGTGAGCGCACGCTTCCCTCGATCACCTCAAGCCCCTCCTTGTAGTACGGAAGAATGACCATGTGGTACAGGTGCTCATGCTTGAGGTTTACCAGCATCTTCTGCCAGTCGACCTTGGCGTTGTGCTTGAGCCGCTTCCAGTTGTGATAATGGTGGAACGACAGGTAGATCGTCTTCAGGAGCCAGTACAGGTCGAAGGCGATGATGAAAATGGCCGCCCACACCGGCTTGTAGATCGAGAGCACCACGACAAGAACGAAGGTCGACCAGGTCAGAAATCCCGGAAGTATCTCGAACGCTCGAAAAAGCACCCTGTCAAAGCCCTTCAAATCGCGGGCATGCGCTACCTTCAGATAGTATTTATCGGCATCATTTGCGGAATCCATGTACTAAGCAGAATAGCACAAAACAGGGCTTTTTCAATGGGAATTAAAGCCTATACAGATATCTTGTCTACGACTATCTCACATATAATAAAAGTGACGGGAACGATTACTGACCCTAAAAGGAGCCAAAGGCGAGACTTGAACTCGCGACCTATCCCTTACGAAGGGATTGCTCTACCAGCTGAGCTACTTTGGCTTGGTCACTATTATACTCAAAATCACACGACAGAAAACCCGCGGTTATCCGCGGGTTTTCTGCTTCGATATCCTGGAGCCACTTGTCAGGCTCGAACTGACGACCTGCCGTTTACAAAACGGCTGCTCTACCAACTGAGCTAAAGTGGCACGTACACGTTTGGTGTGGGGACATTCTAACCGATAGAAATGGATTTGTGAAGCCTTATTTGCTCTCTTCTTCCGTGGTCCCGTCCTTCCTGCCCGCACCGTCTACCCAAGTCTTGCTCTTGGTGGCGGCGCTGTGCGTCGCGCGGTGAATGCCGTGCGCCACCTTGTGCGGCATGGCCTTGAAGAACGACTTCAGGTTGCTCACCACGAGCGCATACAGCTTGAACACGAACTTGATGAAGTCGAACAGAACCTCGTCCATCTTGTGCAGAAACCTATGGGGAAACAGCAGCGACGAGTGGTCCGTCCTGTTCCAGCGCGCCCAATACAGCAGGATGAGCCCCGCCACCGACGCCACGATAATAATAAGCTCCATCGTCATGATGGAGCTTATTATACAATGATTTTTGTTCTAAAACTAGATGTCCTAGTTGATTGAGTATCGGGTGAATCGGGTGATCTCGACCTTCTCTCCGAGCTTCTGGATCGCCTCGTCGAGCATCTGCTGGATGGTCTTTGAGGGATCCTTGATGAATGCCTGGTCAAGAAGGGCCTCTCCCTCCTCGCTCGTCACGTCCTCCTTTCGGAGCGCCTCAGGTCCGAGCGCCGCGACATGCATCGCGATGTCCTTTGCGAGAGTCATGAAGTGCTCGTTCTTCGAGACGAAGTCGGTCTCGCACATCAGCTCGACAAGCACGCCGACCGCACCGCCCATGTGAATGTATGAGGCGACCGTTCCGGCAGAAAGCTCTCGGTCAGCCTTCTTGTCAGCCGCAGCCTTGCTGTATTCCTGAAGAACGACTCGCGCCTTCTCGATGTCTCCTCCCGCCTCCTCGAGCGCCTTCTTGCACTGCATGATAGAAACGCCCGTCTCGTCTCGCAGCTGCTTAATTACCTCTGTTGAAATTGTCATGTGTACTAAAAACGTTACGCGAATAAAATTTACGCCTTCTTCGCTGACTTGTAGGCCTCCGTGATCTTGTCGATGAAGAATCGTACGCTCTTTACTGAAGAGTCGTTTGCAAGAACAGGATAGTTGATGGACGTGATGTCACAGTCTGAGTTGGAGATGGCGATTACAGGAATCTTCTCGTTCAGGGCCTCCTGTACGGCGATGTCCTCGTGCTTGCTGTCGATGACGAACACGGCCTTAGGCTTGAACTTCATGCTGGTGATTCCTCCGAATCGCTCCTCGAGATCCTCGATCTCACGGTCGATAAGCAGTCGCTCCTTCTTGGTGTACTTTGCAAGAAGCCCCTTGGTCTTCTGCTCGCTGAGCATCTCAAGTCGCTTTACTCGCTTCTGGATCTCCTCGAAGTTGGTAAGGGTTCCTCCGATCCATCGTCCTGTCACGTATGGCTGGTCGATCTTAAGAGCGGCATCCTTGATGATGGACGCAAGCTCTCGCTTGGTGCTTACGAAGAGCACCTGTCCCTTGTCGGCTCCGAGAGCCGATACGAAGGCGAGCGCCTTCTCTACCTGCTCCGCAGTCTTCTCAAGGTCGATAATCTCGTATCCGTTCTTGCTTCCTGCAATCTGGCTCTTAGCCGACGGGTGTCGTCGTGCCTTGGCATATCCAAAGTGCGCTCCGACCTCGATCATCGCGTCAATGGCTTTCTTGGTATCTGTGTTTACTGATGTCATGTAGGGTGGATAGTAACAAATAAAGGCAGGTTTGGCAATAGAAGGCTTAGTCCTCGTCCCCGCCCGCCGTATGGTCCCTGGTCTGGATGGCCTCAATGACGTCGTCCAGGTCCCCTCCCATAATTCCCTCGATATTGTGCCAGGACTCCTTGATGCGGTGGTCCGTGATGCGGTTCTGGGGGAAATTGTAGGTTCGGATCTTCTCCGAACGGTCCGACGTGCCGATCTGCTCCTTTCGCTCGGACGAATACTTGGCCGCCTCGAGCTGCTCGAAGTGCTGCTCGACCTTGGCGGTCAGGATGGCAAGGGCCGTCTCCTTGTTCTTGATCTGGCTTCGCTGGGCGGTTGAGCGCACGTCGAATCCGGTCGGCTTGTGGATGATGCGCACTGCCGTCTCAACCTTGTTCACGTTCTGTCCTCCCTTACCTCCGGATCGCGAGGTCTCGATCTCGAGGTCTGCCGGATTAAGCGTGATCTTGGACTTCTTTCGGATCGGCAAAATGGCCACGGAGGCGGTCGAGGTATGCACGCGGCCCTTGCTCTCCGTCTTCGGGATTCGCTGCACGCGGTGCACGCCTGTCTCGTATCGCAGGGTCTTGTAGATGTCGAGTCCGCGCATCTCAAACGACGCCTCCTTGTATCCGCCCACGGCGCTCAGAGACTCCTCGAGCTTCTGCACGCCCCACCCCTTCTGCTCGGCATACTTCTGGTACATCTGGGCCAATTCATATGCAAAAATAGACGCCTCGTCTCCTCCGGCTCCGGCACGCACCTCGAGAATGATCTCATTGGGGAACTTGTCCTCCTCTTCCTCCTTCTTGAGGTTGTCCTCAATCTGGGCCAGCAGGGCATCCTGCTGCTCACCGATCTGCCTCAGCTCCTCCTCGGCCATCTCCTTGAGCTCGGGATTCGCACGCATCTCCTCGGTCTCCTTCTTTGAATTCTCAAGACGCTCCAGCTCCGTTACGAAGTACTGAACTCTTGGGTTGTCCTTATGCTGCAATGCGTCCTGGTATGTCATGGTTTTTATATTGTATCTATAGTATCTCACAGAATGGCGTAGAAGTACGGCGGATTCCGAAAGGTTTCTCGGAGCGCGACTTGCTTTGATTTATCAAAGCAGAAGTACCCTTGTGGTGCGACGGCGCGAGAGCAAGCCGATTTTTGAGCACAAAAATACGGCGTACCTTTCGGAATCCGCCGTACTCTCGTCTTCTGTCAGCTACTTAGTCTTCTTGGCCATTCGAGCCTTGAACTTCTCAACTCGTCCAGCTGAGTCGAGGGTCTTCTCGAGTCCGGTGTAGAACGGATGGCAGTTCGAGCAGATTTCAATCTCCTGCTTCTCCTTTGTCGAACCGATCTTGTGCACGGCTCCGCATGCGCACGTAGTCGTGGCATCTGCAAAATATGCTGGGTGGATGTCTTTTTTCATAGTCCTCGTACTATAGCAGAAATCACGACATTGTAAAGACCCACGGTCTCGGCCTAGTCCTCGCTGTCTACATCAGCAAGGAAATCGATATTCGCTTGGAATCCAGAAGTGTGGCTCATCACATTGTTTCCATAACTAGCTATACTCAAGCTGGCATCACAAGACCTTCCAGAATAATATCTACAAGCAGCATTTCTTTCTGATTCGTAACTACCACTTATTGCCCCATTATCTTTTAGCAACAAGGCTGTTCCCATAATTGCATGTTCTGCACTCCACGGATCAGCTATAGATACTCCCAGGGTTTGTGCAATCCTGTTTTCATACAATCTCCATGTTGAAGGGATAAATTGAGATGGTCCCATCGCACCTCCGTATCCACTTGTTACAGGAATCTCTTGTCCATCAACAATCTGTTTACCGACAACTATAGGACATGAAATCTTTGTCTCTAGAGGATCTCTTCCCAACCGTGTTAAGACAGACTGCAGTACCGGTAAGTCACGCGTTGGGTGGATTCCGTCAGCAAAAACCGTACCATTGCTTACGTGTCTAGTAGAACCTGTATTCAAGTCGGTAATTACACACGAACCAAGATATTGTCCAATATTAGTTTCTTGTTTCAGAATTCCAAGTATAAAAGCCGTTCTAACACCTGTTGCACGAGAAGCTGCTTCAGCAAAGGCTTGAGCCTGCTCGAAGGTTATATTTCCGGTATCACGAAGTCTAAAGAGTGCCGTACGGATGGAATTAGCCTTCGCTCGCTTCTCAGCCAGCACAGCTTCATGAGCAGCCTCAGTCGCCTTTGAGGATGCAAGAATACCTTTTTGTTCGTTTTGTTTTACAACCACACTGCTTTTTTCAAGTTCAATTTTTGCCTTTTGATCCTGCTCCCGCGCCTGCTTCTCGGCAAGTTTTACCTTTTCCTCCTCGTGCAAACCTCGCAAATCGCGAATGTCATCAAGCAGGTTGTCCACGGAGTTCTGGACGCTCAGGATGGAGTCGACACCCT
>CBKWTF010000008.1:0-14560 GCA_966677695.1 uncultured bacterium
ATATTGTAACCTCCATCTATTAATACGTTTCAAGTTGCTTTTTCTTTCATATGTGGATAACTTTTTTAATTTTATTGAAAAATAAGGGTATTTGTGCGATACTTGACTACTTCAATTTAGCTATGAAACAGGAGAAAAGACAAAAAAACGCGCGTTTTGCCAAGAAGTCGCCCGAAAAGGGGCAGACGGGGTGGGGAAAGGTCGCGACGTGGTACGACGAGCATCTGAAGGAGGACGATACCTACCATGCCAAGGTCGTCGTGCCCAACCTGACGCGCATGGTCGGACTCAAGCCGTCCGAGTCGCTGCTTGAGCTTGGCTGCGGCCAGGGATATGTGCTCGAGAAGTTCTGGCCGTTCTCCAAGAACCTTACCGGTGTCGATATCGGTACGGAGCTGATCGCCATTGCCAGGCAAAGGGGCGAGGCGGACAGGACCGAGATCGAGTACGTTGCAGCAAGCGCGGACGACAGGACCATATTGGACGGCAGGACGTTCGACGCGATCGTCATCGTGCTTGCGCTGCAGAACATGAAGAACCTGAATGCGGTTGTTGAGAACGTCTCACGGCTTCTGTCCGAGAAGGGAAGGGTGCATATCGTGCTCAACCACCCGGCCTTCCGCATCCCGCAGCACAGCGACTGGACATACGATGACAAGAAGGGCGTCCAGTCCCGTACGGTGGATCGGTATATGAGCGAGATTGAGATCTCGATCGACATGACGCCCGGCAAGAAGACTAACAAGGAGATGACAAAGTCGTTCCACCGGCCCCTCCAGGTCTACTCAAAGGCCTTTGCCAAGCACGGGTTTGCAGTCTCGAGGATAGAGGAGTGGATCTCGCACAAGGAGAGCCAGAAGGGACCGCGGGCTGCCGCAGAGAATGCCGCTCGCAAGGAGTTTCCGATGTTTCTGTGTCTGGAGCTTCGAAAACTGGCATAATAATTGACAATTATATATAAAATTGTATTGTTTTACCGAACAACACAATACCAAAGCGTGCATTATATAGTTCCTCTCATGAAAAGTCCGCTCCCCCTGAAGAGCGAGTCGGGCTGGAAGGGCCGCATAGGCCTTAGGACGTCTCAGGATTGGTATAGGGGCCTGGTCATGGCGAAGGTCATGTTCAACACCTCGATGCTCAGGAGGGAGGATGCCCGGATCTGCGTCGTCAGTGAGAATCTGTTCGACGGGATTCCGGAAATCGTCGCCTATGTCGATGCGCTCCATGAGCTCGGCCTGGCGGATGAGACCGCGTATCTCAAGATTCCCAGGGGCCGCGAGACGATCGGACACATGCGTGCGGTTCTGGATCTGTGCCAGAAAGGTGACGCGGTGACGTTTATCGCTTCGCCGCTTCATTTTTTCCGCGTGCTGTGGATTGCGTTTTGGTGGAAGTTCACATACCAAGACGTTCGTGCCGCGTGCGTCGTCGCATGGGGCATCCCGAGACCGTTCGAGGCCCTTACCGACGCGGTCCTCACCGTCGCGTTTCCGGTCCTGGACATCCTGGGCCTGCGTGAATGGTTCGTTCTGCGAACGATTGGACGGCGGAAGGAAGGGGTTCTGTGAATCTTGTTCCGATGCCATGCAAAACGGCGCCACTTCTAGTGGCGCCGTTTTTTGATTCCGCAGCTTGTCCTATCCAAGCAGATCCGTCACGACCTTCTTGATGTCGGCTCCGTCAGCCTGACCTCCGGTCTCCTTGACCACCGCGCCGATAATCTGTCCGATCTTCGACTTGTCTCCGCCAAACTCCGCGATCTTGGCCTCGGCGATCGGTCGGATCTGGTCCTCGGTCATCATGGCAGGAAGGTACCGCTCGACGACGGCAAGCTCGGCCTTCTCACCCTCGGCTAGGTCCTCTCGGCCTCCGGAAATGAACTGCTCGATCGCGTCCTTTCGCTGCTTCGAGTATCGCTTGATTACGGCAAGTGCCTCGTCATCGGAAAGGGCATCCTGCGGCGTTCGCCCCAGGGTAACCAGCTCGTTTGTAAATGCTGAAAGGAGTCCGCGGATGACGGTCAGCGACACCTGGTCCTTGGCCTTCATGGCCTCCTTCATGTCTGTCTTGATTTGCTCTACGATCATGTTTGTTTGATGCTTTACATATAAGGGATAATAGGCCCATACTACCACAGTTTTTGTATGATAAAATAGGCCCATGACTACCGTATTGTTGATTGTAATCGCCGCGTTGCTCACGGCCGTGCTCGTATTCCTGTTCGTTCTGCTGTCCAAGATGAACCAGAACAAGCCGCAGGACATCGCGCCGAACTTCACCCTGATCCTGGACCAGATCAACCAGATCAACCGAACCGTGGACGCCAAGATAGGCGAGTCGCAGCGCCAGATGTCCGAGGTCGTATCCGACCAGTTCAACCACTCGCAGCGCCTGATCCAGGACATCAACCGAACGGTGACTGACCAGCTGGTGTCGGTGACGAAGGGCGTGACCGAGGTGTCCGAGTCCACTAAGCAGGTGTTTACGATCGCCGAGCAGCTTCAGAACCTCGAGAAGGTGCTCAAGCACCAGAAGCAGCGCGGAAACCTCGGTGAGGCCAGTCTTGAGCTGATCCTCTCAAACATCCTTCCTCCGACGGCCTACAAGCTCCAGTACGGCTTCAGGAACGGCGAGGTGGTCGATGCGGTCATTCTGACCAAGGACGGCGTGATCCCTGTTGACGCCAAGTTCTCGCTCGACAACTACTCACGCCTGGTGAACGAAAGCGACGAGGAGCGGAAAGCCGAGCTTGAGCGCGACTTCAAGAACGACCTCAAGCGCCGCATCGATGAGACCGCCAAGTATGTGCGTACGGACGAGGATACGCTGCCGTTCGCGTTCATGTTCATTCCGGCCGAGGGAATCTACTACGACCTGCTCGTGAACGAGGTCGGCGCAACCAAGGTGAACACCCGAAGCCTGATCGACTACGCGTACAACGAGAAGAAGGTGATCATCGTTTCTCCGACGACGTTTGCCGCCTACCTGCAGTCCGTGCTCCACGGGTTCCGCGCCTTCAAGATCGAGGAGGGAGCGATCCAGATTCGCAAATACGTCAATGAGCTCGGCAAGCATCTCAAGGCGTACGAGGACTACCACAACAGGCTGGGAAAGAACCTCGGTACGGTCATTAACCACTACAACGCTTCCAACAAGGAACTGAAGAAGATCGACAAGGACATCCTGAAGATTACAGAAAACTCGGCCGAACTTGACCCGGTGTTGATAGAGGAGGGGATTCGAAGCGAGGACTAGGTTGGTTGTCTAAAACGCGAAAGGTCCGAGCAGAAGTGCTCGGACCTTAGTAAATGGTACACATGCGATATCTTGGGTTTTCAATGTCCGAGGCCGGATTCGGCGGAAAGCCGATCTGGATGGTCGAGGGCGGGTTGTTCCTGGTAGCTGTTGTATACGACGCAGATCATGGCGAGCAGTCCGATTGCCGCTGCGATACCGGCAATCCAATTCGGAATTTCCACTACGTCGTCTCTTTCCTTCAGTTCGCTTCTTTGGTCGGGAGTCAGATTCCGCCACTCCTCATCCGGGGGATTCTTGGTTTTCATTGGGTTAGGGAGCTGGTGCTCTGGTAATAATGATACAACTAAGTTGTATAGTGTCAAGTGTGCAAAAAGACCCGCCGTAGGCGGGTCTTTTGGGAGAAACGAGGATTCACAGACCGTGGTTTGTTTCGAAGTGTACCTCGAACTTCCTGGTGTCGAGTTTTCCCTCGACGTGCAGCATATCGGCACCTGCCGGGACCTTGATCCGGACTCGGCCGTCCTTTGTGCTGATCGTGTCCGAGCCGATCAGGCCGGAGACCTGGGGACCGCATTGGATTGTGTACTCATGGCGGTACCATTCGAGTATCCCGTCGACACCGGCACATTCGATTATTCCGATATTGTTCGCGGGAACCGAATAGATTATCTTCCGCTTCGCATCCGAGTCGGCGCTCCAGAATGCTGATTCGATCCTGAATCCTTCGGGCTGAACTGTCGTCTTCGGACTCGTGAATCGCATGTGCGCCGCTGCCACGATGGCAATCAGCAGAAGGGCTGTGCAGATTGACTTTATGTTCATTATACAAACAGCTGGGTTCATATTCAGCGTACGCCCGCTGGGTACCGACGTCAATGTGCGATATGCAGCTTCGGTCGCAGAAAGGAAAAGGTCCCGCCAATAGGCGGGACCTCGCACGATCCTGATTCAGGTCACGGCTTCAGTCGAGCGACGCAAGGGGCGGCCTGGGACTGACCACGCGGAGCTCACAGTAGTTGGCATCCGCGGGGATGGTCACCAATGTGCCGCCCTTGCGAATGATCACTGGCCGCAGTTCCAGGCGGTCGTATTCCCGGACCGTGCTCGCATTTCGGGAGTCGGCCTTGCACCAGACGAGCACCCCGGTCTCGACGCCCAGGCTGTCGGTGTTGATCACGCCGTTGCGGATGCCGTCGAGGGTCTCCAGGTTGACCGGGTGGGGATTGACCATGAATGCCTCGAGGGCAATCTCGCGGTCGTCGCTTGCCAGGTCGCTGACGTGAATGAGGCGCAAAAGCTCCTTGTTCTCGCTCGCAAGATCATCCTGGGAGGCAGCGTACAGCGTGAACCCCGCGATCGTGGTGCCGGCGAGCAGCACGATCAGGAGGGCGATGCAGATGCGGATTCCAAGGCCTTGGTATACGGGATCCTTCTGGACGGTATCGGTATGTTCAGGGGTATTCATGGTGTTGTGCACAGGGTGCGGATTCGGGTTGAATAATACAATGTATGTATAATATGTCAAATACGTGTGCTTGGGCCCAGGTTGATCCTGCAGGCGCTTGACGCCCTTGCAAAACCGTCAGAATAGGGTACAATAGCGGAACTATGACAAAGACCGTAGAAACAAAGGAATACGCAATCATCGAGACCGGTGGAAAGCAGTACGTCGTTGCTGTAGGGGACCAGCTCAAGGTTGAGAAGATGTCAGACGACGTCAAGGTGGGAGACACCATCGAGATCGCGACGGTCCTCCTCTCAGACAACGGTTCTGAGGCAAAGATCGGAGCTCCGTATCTTTCTTCAAAGGTAAAGGCCAAGGTGCTCGATATCGCCAAGGACAAGAAGGTTCAGGTGATCAAGTACAAGCAGAAGAGCCGATACTTCGTGAAGCAGGGACACCGACAGACCCTGATGAAGGTTGAGATCCTGTCTATCTAAGACTGATGCGCAAAAGGAAAGGACCGCCGATCGGCGGTCCTTTCCTTTTGCCTTACCCTCGGTTTCTCAGGGCGTTTTTGATGGTTTCGGTGTCCACGTACTCGATCTCCACTCCGGTAGAGATTCCGCGCCCCAGCATGGTGATCCTGAGCTCGGGCTTGTGCTTCTGGATGAGGTTCTTGACCAGGTTTGCCGTATGGTCTCCCTCTGGGTTCACGGGGAGCGACAGGATGACCTCCTCGGGCTTTTTGGTATTGATAAGGGAGATGAGTGCCTGCACGTCGATATGCCTGTCCACGTCTCGATCCATGACGGCCAGCGTGGTTCCCAGTACGAAGTACAGTCCCTCGTAGGTGTCCGTCTTCTCGATGGTCTCAAGGTCCGTGTCCTTGGCCACGATCATGAGCAGGGCAGGAGAGCGCTTGCTGTCGGAGCAGATGTCGCACAGCTGCGCGTTGCTGGAAAAGAAGCGGTTGCACTGCGGACAGTGCTTGGTCAGCGACTTGAGGCTCTGGATCTCCTGGACGAGCTTTTCCGTGTAGGCACGGTTCTTTCGCAGGAGGAAAAAGACGAATCTCTTGGCCTGCCTGGGTCCGATGCCGGGAAACTGCCTGAATAGCTCTGGAAGTTCGTCGATGTGGTTCATTGATTAGAATTCGTCAATTGCGTTACCGTAGTTGTTCGTCTCCAGGTCCATGTACTTGGTCTTCTTACTGTCGAAGTATAGCTCGCAGATACCCACCGGTCCGTTTCGGTGCTTCTCAATGCAGATCTCGGCGATGTTTGGCTTATCGGAGTCAGGATTGTACTTGTCCTCTCGGTGGATGAACATCACGATGTCGGCGTCCTGCTCGATCGATCCCGAGTCTCGAAGATCAGACAGTCGAGGACGCCCTCCGCGTGACTCCACGGCTCGTGAGAGCTGCGAGAGCGCGATGACGGGCACATCCATCTCACGGGCGAGCTGCTTGAGTCCGCGCGAGATCTCCGTGATCTGCGCCACGGTGTTGTCCGACTTGGTCATCGGCGTCATGAGCTGGAGGTAGTCCACGATCACGAGCCCGAGCCCGTGCTCGCTCTTCACTCGTCGGCACACTGAGCGCATCTTCATAAGGTTAACGCCGGCCTCGTCGTTGATGAATACGGGCGCATCGGAAAGGCGGGAGATGGCGGCGCCGATATCCTCGAAGTCGCTTTCCTTGAGACCCTTACCGGTTCGAATGCTCCAGAGGTCCACGCCTGATTCGGCCGAAACCATTCGGTCAACGAGCTGGTCGACACCCATCTCAAGGGAGAGTATCTGGACAGGGATCTTGTGGTCGAGCGCCCCGCTGCGCGCCATGTCGAGCACGAGGGAGGTCTTTCCGACGGCGGGTCGGGCGGCTAGGATGATGAGGTCTGACTTCTGGAATCCCGACAGCTTGTTGTCGAGCGCCTTGAATCCCGTCGGCACCCCGCGAAGACCGTCCTTGTTGGCATGGATGCGCTCGAGTCGCTCAAAGGCCTCTCCCACGACGTTCTTGAGGGCGATGACGTTCGTATTGGAGGACAGGTTGGTGATGGCAAAAATCCTCTTTTCGGCCGTATCAAGAATCTCATCAAGTTCCTTGGCCTCGTCGTATCCGAGTCCTGAGATATGGTCGGCGGCCTCAAGGAGGTCCCGCATGATCTTCTTCTTGGTGATGCTGTCGCAGTAGGCCTTGATGTTTGCGGTGTTCGGCACGAACTCGATAAGCTCGGCGAGGTATGCCGCTCCTCCTGATCGCTCGATCTGACCGGTATCCTTCAGGCGCTCAAGAACCGACACGGAGTCGATCGGAATGCCCTTTTTTGAGAGGTCAAGAATGGTCTCGTAGACAATTCGGTTTCGTGCAGAGTAGAAAGAGGCGGGCACAAGCGCGTCGGTCACGTCATATATGCAGTCTGGACGCTGCAAAATTGCGCCGAGAACGGCCATCTCGGATTCGAGACTCTGCGGAGGGATCCGCAGGGAGGGACTCATTGGCTTGTACGTGGTTTCGCTCATAGATATACAATAGCAACAGCCTTATTGTACAGGAATACTGAAAGTTATGCACAGGTGTGCATTGCCACTTTATTTTGGCTTTAAATAAGAATTTTTAAAGGAAAAAATAAAACACTTATTCCTTAAGCGCAAGGACGACCCCCATGTCGGTATCCTTCACGGTGTAGCCGAGCTCCTCAATTTTCTCTCGAAGAGAGTCTGCCAAGTCGAAGTTCTTTTCAAGTCGGGCCTCCTGTCTCTGTTCCGCAAGACGGGCAACTTCTGCAGGAATCTCAATTGACGTCTCGATGTGCGGTTCTACGCTCTTGAATCCGAGCTGGAATACCGTATCGAAATCAAGCAGAGTCGCCTTCTTGTCGGCAGGAGAAACGAGGCCGTCCTTCAGGAGCTCCCATACCAAGGCGATTGCCTTGGGCGTGTCGAGATCGTCATTGATGAGTGCAGTAAACTTCTCCCTGTATCCGGCATCGACCTTTCCGATCTCCTTCTGCTCGGCCAGAAACGCGTATACGCTGCGGAGCGCCTTTCCCGCTGCGGTCACTGACTCGATTGTGAAGTTCGAAAGGGTAGAGTAGTGAGACGTATACAGCCAGTACTTGTATGCAAGAGGAGAAATGCCCTGGGCGCCAAGATCCTCGATATATACGGTGTTGCCGATCGACTTCGATATCTTCTGGCCGTCGATCGTGATGTGGTTGACGTGCAGCCAGTAGTTGGCCAACGGGACCTCGTTTGCTCCAGCGGACTGCGCGATCTCGTTGTTGTGGTGGGTGGGGATATGGTCCACGCCTCCTGTATGAATGTCAAAAGTCTTCCCGAGATACTTCTGGGCCATGGCGGAACACTCGATATGCCATCCGGGAAAGCCGACACCCCACGGTGACTCCCATTCCTGCTGGCGCTTTTCCTTGGAGAACTTCCAGAGTGCGAAGTCGGTTACGCTGCGCTTTTCGGCGTTTCTCTCAACGCGCGCTCCTTCTCGAAGGCCCTTGATGTCGATATGGCCGAGCTCCCCGTATGCAGGATACTTGGAGGTGTCGAAGTACACGCCGTCCTCGATCGTGTACGTGTATCCCTTGTTCTCGAGGGTTCGAATCATGTCGATCTGCTCGGCAATGTGCTCCGACGCTTTCGGAAACTGAACGGCCGACGTATCGATCCCGAGCTGCCTGAGGGCATTCATGAAATAGTCCGTATAGGCGCGGGTCACCTCGACGGCGTTTCGCTGCTCGCGCCTGGCCTGCTCCTCGATTTTGTCCGCCCCGTCGTCGCCGTCGTCTACGAGGTGGCCCACGTCGGTGATGTTGATGACCTGGTTCACGAGGTACCCGTTGTACTGAAGGACGTTCCGGACAAGGTCGGCAAAGACGTATGCCCGCAGGTTTCCGACATGAACCTTGCCGTATACGGTCGGTCCGCAGTTGTACATGCCGACAGTCTTTTGGTCCAGAGGCTTGAACTCGTCTACGGTTCCTGTCAGGGTATTCTTGAATCTAATCATGGTGGTGTCGCGTTATAGCCAGTTCTTGCGCTTGAAAATCGTGGTCGAAATAATGGTTAAGACTAGCATAATGAACACGATAATCCAAAAGTCGTTCGGGTCGCCCACGATGGGGTTGTTGTCCGTGTTCATTCCGAACAGTCCGGTGATGAGGGAGAGGGGAAGGATGATGAAGTTGACCACGGTCAGGGTCTTCATGATCTCGTTCTGCTTGGTGGAAAGAAGCGAGTCGTTGGTCGTCCGCAGCTCATACAGGTAGTCCTTCGCGGAGTTGATGGAGTTGGCGAGCTTGAGATACTCTCCCGTTACCGCGCGAAGGTAAAACTTGAACTCCTTCTCAAACAGGGCCTTTCCGGCAGTTTCAAACGACGTGAGAATCTCCTTGTGCTGGCTGAGAGACTCGCGAAAATACAGGATCGTGCGGCTCATCTTGGAAAGCTCAAATACCATCTCGCGCTCATGGCCCTCGTAAATTTTGTCCTCAAAGGCTGACAGTGTCGTCTTGATCTCCTCGACCTTCGAATAGAGTGACTTGTATATGTTTCTGATCATGTGATAGAAGACGAAGCCGGCGTGCTTTGTAAAGTGCTTGCGCTCAATAAGCGTGTCTGACTCGAAGATTTTTGAAAACTCAAGAAGGGCGTTCACTGACGAGTAGCGGGTCGTGATGATAAAGTCGTGGCCGATGACGAAGTCTATCTCGTCTATGCGGTGCTTTACTCCGGTATGCTTGGGGTTGAACTGGGTCGGGAAGTGGAGAATGAGATAGATGTAGTCCTTGTGCAGGTCGACTCGTGATCGATGCGTCTGGTTAAGGAGCTCTTCGCCGACAACGGGGTCGATGTCGTACGTCGAGATGATGTCGCGTACCTCGTCTCGGGTCGGATTCTCGAGGTCGATCCAGGTTACGGACTCGTGCTTGTACGTGTACATCATGATGCATGAATTGTATCATTTTCTTCCGGACTTTACTTTGACTTTTTGCACACAAATTGAGATACTGAATGCAATGAATCCAAAGCTTCGGACACAATTTTTTGCGGGGTTGCTTTTGACTATCTCTATCGGATTCGGGGTGGGATATGCCGCAGGCAACAACTCGATATCTTTTCCGCGCACGCAGGCGAGCGAGCAGGTTGACATGACTGCCTTTTGGAAGGTCTGGAACGCCCTGAGCGAGAACTATGTCTCTGCCTCCACGACAGAGGACGTTTCTGACGAGGACAAGATGTACGGCGCGATTGCTGGACTCGTTGAGTCTGTAGGGGATCCGTACACCATCTTCTTCACTCCTGAGGAAAAGGAAGAGTTTGACGAGTCGCTGAGCGGCACGTTCAGCGGAGTGGGTATGGAAGTGGGCATCCAGGACGACTTTCTGACCGTGGTGGCTCCGCTTAAGGGTTCTCCTGCAGAAAGGGCGGGTGTTGAAGCGGGCGACCGCATTCTTGCGATTGACGGAAAAGATGCGACCAACCTAAGCGTCGAGGAGGCCGTAAGCCTCATTCGTGGTGAGAGGGGCACCGTGGTTGCTATTGAGATAGCCAAGAAGGGTGCAACTACGTCCCAAGAGATCGAGATTACCCGTGATACCATTGTCGTTCCTACGATCGAGACCGAGGCCAAGGGGGATGTTTTCATCATTCGGCTGTATTCGTTTGGTAACGGAGCGACGTCCGAGTTTCGGCAGGCTCTGAGGCAGTTCGTGTCATCCAAAAAGAGCAAGCTCGTGCTCGACCTGCGAGGCAATCCGGGAGGATATCTTGATGCCGCCGTAGACATTTCCAGCTGGTTCCTTCCCGCTGGAAAGACGATCGTTTCCGAGGACTTCGGACCAAACGGCGATCCTAAGGTCTTCAGAAGCAAGGGATATAACGTCTTCGGGGACAATCTCGATATGGTGATCCTGATTGATCGGGGTTCGGCATCGGCGTCTGAGATCGTCGCCGGAGCGCTGCAGGAGCACGGGGTCGCCCAGCTTGTAGGAGAGCAGTCGTTCGGAAAGGGGTCGGTACAGGAACTGATCGACATCACTCCCGATACGGCCCTCAAGGTCACCATCGCTCGATGGCTGACGCCGAACGGCACGTCGATCTCCAACGGAGGACTGACGCCTGACGTTACGGTTGATTTTGATGCGGAGCTGTTCAAGAACGAGGGTCGCGACACCCAGATGGAGCGGGCGCTCGAATTACTCAAATAAGATTTCTGATATGAAAGTTATATTTCTCAAAGACGTTCCTCGCATAGGCAAGAAGGACGAGGTTAAGGAGGTTGCGGACGGATTTGCGCAGAATGCGCTGTTGCCCAAGAAGCTGGCAAAGATCGCCACGCCGGCCGAAATAGCCGCGCTCGAGGCACGCAAGAAGCAGGCGGTAGCGGATGAAGCCGCAAGGACTGAGGGTATGAAAAGCGCAATTGAGGAACTCAGGTCTCACAGGCTGGTCGTGGACTTGCCGGCCAATGCCCAGGGACACCTGTTTTCGAAATTCAAGATTGAGCAGCTCAGGCGTCTGTTTGCCGAGAAGGGAATTCGGTTCGATACCAAATACGTGGTGCCGTTCGAACTGCGGGAAACCGGAACCCATACCATCAGAATCAAGTCTCCGCAGATGGTCGGGGAGTTTCAGATCGAGATTAGGGGGATCTAACAGATCGCGAACCGCGGGCTGATTCTTCCGGATCCTGGTCCTCGCATTTGTAAAAATGAAATGGCCGCAAACATTTGCGGCCATTGCATTTTTACGTAGATCGCTGCGGAGGGATCCTTTAGGATTCAGCCCGCGGTGCGCAGACTAGACGATCTGCACGAGCTTTCGTACGACCTTCTTTCCGTCGAATCGGGTCTTTCGCTTGTTCGAGAACTTCACGACTCCGTCCTTGAGGGCAAAGATAGTGTGGTCCTTACCAATATCCGTGTTTGAGCCAGATACGTATCGGGTACCTCGCTGGCGCACGATAATGGCACCTGCCTTCGCGGTCTGACCGTCGGCAATCTTGATACCGAGGAACTTTGGCTTTGAATCGGTGAGGTTTTTCGATACTCCACCGGCTTTAACTTTAGACATACTTTAAATTTAAATTATCTCATCCGTGTAGGATTAGTGGTCAAATGATAGTATATTTTCTGACAAAACGCAAGGCGGGCAGGGTAGTGTGCCTTGGGGCCGTCCTGGTCTGCCTAGGGTACGGATACTACGTACATTCGAGGGTCGTTTCGGACCAGGTGACTACGGTTCAGGTCGTCACCGGAGGGGTTCCGGCAGCTTTGGGGGCTCTGGCGGCAACAGCTGGGTCAGAAGTGTCGACCGGGCAGGGGAGCTTGGCCGTACCCGAGGACAGCGCCTTCGTGGCCTCCAAAAAGGGTACCTATTTTTACCCAATATCATGCAGCAGGGCGAAGAGTCTGTCAAGCAAAAATACGTTGTATTTTAAGGATATTTCGGCGGCTGAGGCTGCAGGGTTCAAGGCGTTTTCAGGGTGTTAGGGGTTGATTTTTGACCCTATTCATGCTATACTATTTGCCAAGTCTGGATCATATCCAGACCTTATGTTTTAGGGCCGGTAAACCGGAACACCCCTCAAAACCTGCGCTCGACAGACCCGGTTGCATACGCAGATTACCATTACGAATAGGCTTATAATACAGTTAACGATCGGACTTGCCATGTTAGTTGCCTCGATCTCGAATGCACAGACGATTGAGGCTCCGACCGACAATGACGATGGTAAAGTTAGTGAGACTTATTCAGAAATTTCTGAAGAAGTGAAAGTAAAGACGACCGAGGAGATCATTGCAGAACATTTTGCCGACGCGCCGATTCTTATCAAGATCGCATCTTGTGAGTCGCACGGCCAGCAGTTCAATGCTGATGGATCGGTACTCCGTGGATGGATGAATCCCCTTGACGTAGGGCTCATGCAGATCAACGAGAAGTACCACTTGAGTACGGCAGAGAAGCTTGGACTCGACATTTATACCCTTGAGGGTAATGCCGACTACGCCAAGTACCTGTACGCTACCCAGGGCGTTAAGCCTTGGATCCACTCATCACACTGTTGGGACCCGGCAAACGTGTACGCACTTCGATAATTCCGAGATCACTTACAATTGCATTAAAGGAAAGGGCGCGCCGCAAGGCGCGCCCTTTCTCTTTTTATGCAACTTTAAAATGCGATACAATGAATACCATGAGAGAAAAGTCGAACCTACTTGCTGTAGACGTTGTCGTTCTGGATAAGGATAAAAGAGTGCTTCTTCGTACGAGGACCAAGGATCCTGATAATGGCAAGTGGGAACTTTTTGGTGGATATCCATATCTAGATGAACTTCCGTTAGAAACGGCCGCACGGCGTATCCTCCAAGAAAAGGCGGGAATAGAGCATGTGACATCGCTGAAGCGTGTAAACCTATATTATGATAATCCCGATAGGCATCCGGGCTCGTCATGTGTGCCACTTGTCTATGTCGCGATCGTTGATTCAGGTATCCAGTTGCCGGATGGTCTAGCGTGGTTTTCTCTGGGCGAGCTGGAGACACTGCCTATTGCACTAGATAATAAGCGGATACTTTTAGACACAATCTACATATGACAATGAAGCAGGGAATAGAGGAGCGTATTTCCATCCAGAAGGAGGCGGAGAACGTCTATGTCAACATCAGGGACGCCTATGAGTCAGGCATGACGCACTGGAAGGAGGCGCTCTTGGTCACATTCCGTCAGCAGCTGCATCCGATGGTCAAGGAGCACGTAAAATACCTTATTTTGAAAAATAAAAAGCAACCGAAACAGGAATAATTCGGTCTCGGGCACCTGTGGATAACTTTGACAAGAAGGGGAGGGTGTTGTATTTTATGGGGCAGATATGATTCGCTTACATACCCCCGAGGATCTGCTTGCCTATGCCAAGAACTGGTTTGCAACGCAGGGTCTCGCATGTTCCATCCCGAAGAGTAAAACGATCAAGCTCACCAAAGAATTTTCAAAAAGCAAAAACATTCCGCTCTCTCTGTGCCAGATGGTTGAACTGTGCCGGTACACGAGCCATTTCCACCGACGGACAAAAATTATGGACGCGCTTTCACGCAAGCTGCTCCAGTGCACGACCGATCACGTCAAGCTGCTTGAGGTCGTGTGTCACGACATCGAGTGGGGAGAATTTCCCGATACCCAAGACGGCCTCACGATCCATGCGCTCCTGATGGCGACTGCGTTCAGGCTTGAGATCGAGTATGACCGAAAGCAAAAGTTCATCGAGAATTACGACTTCAGGCGAGCTCAGAGCGTCCGGAACTCCTACAACGAATACCTGGACTTCCTGATCGATTCCGGTTTCAGACGCTTCGCTTGTCCCATGACCTTGGATTCTACCAGCGTGGCCGCATAGGTCCGCGCGTGTAAATGCCTTAGTCCCGTACCGGCATGCCGGTACGGGACTTTCTTTATGGGTAAAGCCCGAGGGGAGAATATACCATATATGTCGCACAATACATCTTTGCGACACTATATATACAAAAGGACCTTTATATATCCATGCTTGAATATTCGCATGATTCGACGCATCTACATCGTATGTGTGCATTTTGATCTTCCTCTCTCCTCCACCTGAACAAATTTTAAGAATGACACGACCCTGATTTATTTTAAAAGTAATTTTTTCGTTGATACGGTCGGCTCAACATTCTCCCCTGAAATAGGGGACTCTCTTCCCTATTTTTACAAATTGGATATAGTGACAAACAGATGAAAGATCTTCTATTATCTGTGAGTTCCGGAGACCGGCTGATCATGTATCTGGTCCCGCTGTCCATCGTCCTGGGAATCCTCGTTTCC
>CBKWTF010000009.1:0-14174 GCA_966677695.1 uncultured bacterium
GGCATTCACTTTCCTGCTGTTGCGGGAGGAACGTCCTCATACTATCTGTTCGCGGACTCCGCGGCGCAGGTCGGTATCTATGACGGCGGCACGTCCTGCATTGCCGGAAGCGGCGAGTGCGTGACACCATATACCATGCAGCGAGGAATCGAGATCATCCAGCTCATGAACAAGCTTGCGGGTCAGTCTGCCTGCTCGACGCCCAATGCGGGAGGAAGCCTGAGCGTCATGTTCCGCCGGCCGAATCCTGAGCCCATCTTCAACAATACAAGTAACGTTGAGTATGCCGAGATAACGCTTGAGTCACCGAACGGATCACGACGATATGTCGTGATCCGAAACAACGGACAGATTTACGTTGACGACGAATCGCTATGTACACCCGTAATCTAAGAAAAAAGGAAAAGGGATTCACCCTGATCGAGATGCTTGTCTCGATCGCGCTGTTCTCCGTGGTGCTGACCGTAACGCTCGGAACGATCGTGACCATCGCCGATTCGAACAAGAAGGCGCGTTCGCTGATGTCCGTCATGGGAAACCTGAACTTCGCCGTTGACGGGATTACCAGAAGCATCAAGACGGGATACGGGGTCGGCACTTCGAACGGGAGCTCGTGCGTCAGTACCTCGCAGATAAACTACAGCACGCCTTCCGACCTGTTCGATACGGAGACCGTCGAGTACTGCTGGGTCGTAACCAACGGCGTCGGTACCATTATGAAGACGGTCGGCGGCACGTCGCTTCCGCTTACGTCTCCCGACGTGGACATCGACTACCTTGAGTTCTCGGAATTCGGAACGGCTGCCGGCGACCAGCCGCGAATCGTCATCAAGATGGAGGGAACCGTCCAGGTATCGCCGCGCGTAAGTTCGAACTTCACCATTCAGACCACCGTATCCCAGCGAACCCTAAACGTCGGATCATAACATGCAGCGCACACAAAACAGCCAAACAGGATTTACCATCATCGAGACACTCGTTGCAATTTTTATCCTTCTTGTATCAGTGACGGGACCGCTCGCGTTTGCGCAGGGAGGTCTGCGCGCCTCGTTCGTAGCCCGTGACCAGGTGGTGGCCTTCTATCTGGCGCAGGACGCAATCGAGACGATCAAGAACGTGCGCGACAACAACTCGCTTGACGGAGAGGACTGGCTGGACGGCATCAGTACGCATTGCGCTTCCAACAGCCTGACGGAGCTCGACTCGCCGTGCGAGATCGAGACCGACCGAACGGGAAGCGTAACCAATCCGAACACCCTGGATTGCGGAGGTGAAGGAGGGCAGTGCGGTCCGCTCAAGTTCAATACGGCGAACAAGGAGTTTCTCCTGAGCACGAATGCCGATGCGAACAGCACCGTTTCCAAGTATACGAGAACCGTATACATCAACGAGATCAATTCCGGCAAGGAGGCGCAGATCATCGTTGAGGTGACCTGGGATACCACGTTCTTCTCCGAGCGCCGCATCGTGGTGCAGGAAAACATATACAACTGGATTCCAAGATATACGCCGTAACATTTATACATATGCACATTCGAGCCTGGCTTACAAAACATACGAAGGACAAAAAGGGATTCACGCTTCTGTTTGCGGTGCTTGTCTCCACGCTTGTCGTCGCGATCGGCGCGACCGTCGTTTCGATTGCCGTGCGCCAGACGATCCTTTCCGGTACGAGCCGAGAGTCTCAGTACGCGTTCTATGCCGCGAACACGGTGCTTGAGTGCGCCTTCTACTGGGACGTGATCGGGATGGAGGGAGGAGACGGCGCGGTGTTTCCTGCGCCCGGACAGTCTATCCTGAGTGATCCGAGCGGAGTAACTTGTGCAGGAGGGAACATCGTAACCGGAACCGGGTTTACCACGACATTCGCAAACCGTGCCTGGAAGAATGACGTTTCCGGCGAGAAGACCATTTACATAGAGCTGAAGGACATCACGGACGATCCGAACCTTCCTGAGTATACGTATTGCGCCGAGGCCACAATCACCAAGACCGCCCCGGACTCAAACGGACTCATAACGACGACCATCGAGGCCAAGGGGTACAATACGTGTGACCTGAGCAGTCCGAGAGCCGTTGAGCGAGGGCTGCTGCAATCCTACCAGTCATAGGGTATGATGGGTGGTATGACCAACAAGGAGGCCAAAATAAGGGCCAAAACGCTGCGCGAATTGATTGCTCGCCACCGTGAGCTGTACTACCAGCACGAGCAGCCCGAGATCTCAGACGAGGCATATGACGCGCTTGAGCGGGAACTGCGCTCGCTTGAGGAGCAGTTTCCTGATCTCAGGACAGATTCTCCCCTTGAGAAAGTGGGAGGTTTTGCCGACTCTCTGTTCAAGCCGGTGAGGCACAAGATTGCCCAGTGGTCGTTCAATAACGCGTTCAACGAGCAGGACGTGCGCGACTTCGACAAGCGCGTGAAAAATCTCCTCCACAAGGAGCTGGAAAAGGAAGTGGCGGTCGAGTATGTGACCGAGCTCAAGATCGACGGACTCAAGATCGTGATCGAGTACGACAAGGGAAGGCTCGTGCAGGCTGCGACTCGAGGAGACGGCCGGGTCGGCGAGGACGTGACCGCGAACGTCATGCAGATACAGGACATTCCCCATACGATTTCTGAAAAGCGAAACATCATCGTCGAGGGAGAGATCTATATCACGCGCAAGCAGTTCAAGAAGCTGAATGCGCAGCTCGAGAAGAGGGGTGAGAAGACCTATGCCAACCCGCGCAACCTGGCTGCGGGAACGCTGCGACAGCTCAGTCAGGACATGGTCCGCGAGCGAGGCCTTTCCGCGTTTATCTATGACTTGGCATATGCGCCGTTCGAGGTCGATTCCCAGTCCAAGGAGCTTGAGTATCTCGAATCGGTCGGACTGCCGGTCTCTCCTCACCGCAAGCTCTGCAAGACGGTCGACGAGGTGATGAGGTTCTGGAAGACGTGGAACGGCAAGCGAAGCGGATACGGCTTCGACATCGACGGAACCGTCATCAAGGTAAACGATCGGGCATACCAGGATGCGCTCGGATTTACGGGAAAGGCGCCGCGGTTTGCGATCGCACTGAAGTTCGAGGCCGAGGAGGTGACGACGGTCGTCGAGGATATCGCGTTCCAGGTGGGCCGTACAGGAGTAATCACGCCCGTTGCGCATCTGACGCCGGTGCTTGTCGCAGGATCGACGGTCTCTCGGGCGACGCTCCATAACGAGGACGAGATCAAGCGCCTCGACATCCGCATCGGGGACACGGTCATTTTGAAAAAGGCGGGTGACGTTATTCCGAAGGTCGTTTCCGTCGTTAAGGAGCTGCGACCGAAGGGCACAGCGGTATTCGCCTTTCCAAAAAGAATTCCCCAGTGCGGCGGCGACGGAAGCATCGAACGCATTCCGGGCGAAGCGGCATACCGATGCGTTGACCGCGGCTCATACGAGCTGCAGCGCCGCAAGCTGCAGTACTTCGCCTCAAAGGCAGCGTTCGACATTGAGCACATGGGTCCGAAGGTCATAGACCTTCTGCTGCAGGAGAACCTGATTCAGACGCCGGTAGACATCTTTACTCTTGAGAAGGGAGATCTGCTCGCGCTGCCGCGCATGGGTGAGAAGTCCGTTGATCGTCTCATTGCATCGATTGAAAAAGCAAGGTCAGTGACGCTTGCGCGCGCGATTACGGGGCTTTCGATTGACGGAGTGGGGGAAGAGACGGCCGAGCTGCTTGCCGATACCTTTGCCGACTTTGACGAGCTGATGAAGGCGAGTGCCGCGGATTTTGAAAAAATCCGCGGCATCGGTTCCGTCGTCGCGGAGTCGATCCGGGCTTGGTTCGCGGACAAGACCAACCAGAAAATGGTGAGGGAGCTCGTGCAGCAGATTACGGTTGCGGCAAGCGAAAAGCAGTCCTCAAAGCTTGCCGGACGAACCTTCGTGTTCACCGGAGCCCTTGAGCGCATCTCTCGTGACGAGGCCAAGAAGCTCGTGAAGGAGAACGGCGGCGACGTGTCGAGCTCGGTCTCAAAGAACACGAGTTTCGTCGTGGCGGGCGCCGAGGCGGGCTCCAAGCTGGCCAAAGCGGAGCAGCTCGGAGTGGCGATCATCAGCGAGGGCGAATTTTTACAAATGCTCAAATAATGCTAGTATGGCAAGCATGAAAGCCGACATCAAGCACCTCGCGACCCTCTCGCGACTCCATCTGGAGGAATCGGAAATTGCAGAATACTCGAAGCAGTTCGACGAGGTCGTCTAGTACGTAGACAAGATCAAGGAGGTGGCCTCTGCAACCGGCGACCAGGTGATCGAGTCTAACGAGGTCAAGAACGTCCTGCGTGAGGACGTCGTGAAGTCGTACGAGAATCCTGAGCAGATCATAGACGAGGCTCCGACCCACCATGACAACTTCGTACAGGTTAAGAAAATCCTAAACAACTAACATGAGCATCAAGGACTACAGCATCGAGACGCTGAACGCGAAACTCATCAGCAAGGAACTTTCGGTACAGGAGGTTGTTGACGCGTATCTCTCGCAGATCAAGGAGCAGAATCCGGAGCTGAACGTGTTCCTCAAGCTGCACGAGGAATTCATCATGGGACAGGTGTCTGCTGCCCAGTCTCGAATCGAGGACGGAACCGCGACCGTGCTGACCGGAATTCCGATCGCGATCAAGGACAACATCCTGATCAAGGGCGAGGAGACGACCGCCGCCTCAAAAATTCTTGAGGGATACAAGGCGACATATGACGCGACCGTCATCGAAAAGCTTCGATCTGAGGGAGCGATCCTCATTCCTCGAGCGAACATGGACGAGTTCGCCATGGGTGCGTCTACGGAGTTTTCCGCATACGGGGTGACCAAGAATCCGATAGACACGACTCGCGTTGCGGGAGGATCCTCAGGAGGAAGTGCCGCGGCGGTTGCCGCCGGGATGTCCGCAGCCGCTCTCGGTTCTGACACCGGAGGCTCCATCCGACAGCCCGCATCGTTCTGCGGCGTCGTGGGGCTCAAGCCGACGTACGGAAGCGTGTCCAGAAGCGGGCTCATGGCCATGGCCAGCTCGTTTGACGTGATCGGTCCCGTTACGAAGAACGTACGGGACGCCAAGATCATGTTCGATGCGATCAGGGGGACCGACCCGCTCGACCAGACCACGGTTGCGGGAACCGTTTCTTCCGACGTAAAGAGAATCGGTGTCCCGTATCATTTTCTGACTTCCGGAATCGACGAGGATACGCTTGCCGTTTTTAATGCGAATATCGAGCGGCTCAAGTCGCTCGGATACGAGATCGTAGACATCTCGCTTCCGAGCTTTGAGTACGCCCTTTCCGTGTACTATATCCTGGTTCCTGCCGAGGTGTCCTCGAACATGTCCCGCTATGACGGCGTAAAGTTCGGCGCGAAGGTTGAGGGAAAGGACCTGACCGACGACTACTTCCAGACCCGCGGGCGGCTTCTTGGAACGGAAGTGAAGCGACGAATCATGCTCGGAACATACGTGCTTTCTGCGGGCTATGCTGACGAGTATTACCGAAAGGCGTGGGCCGCGCGAACGCTCATCAAGAACGAGGTGAAGAAGGTGTTTGAGGAAGTCGACGTAATCGCCATGCCGGTCGCGCCCTCACCTGCGTTCAAGATAGGGGAGATGGCCTCTGATCCGCTTAAGATGTACCTTGCCGACGTCTTTACTGTTTCGGCAAACGTTGCGGGCGTGCCTTCTATTTCCGTCCCTGCAGGAACGGTGAGTCGTGACGGAACTGATCTGCCGATCGGACTGCAGCTTCTCGCTCCATGGCACGGTGAAGAACGTCTCTTCAAAGTCGGACAAGATTTTGAGACAATAGAGCCATAGATGGCTGACGCACCAAAAAAAGAAGCACCGAAGGGAGATGGCTGGGACTGGCTCTGGTATCCGGTAGTCGTTATCCCATTGGTGCTTTTTCTGCTCAGCTCGCTGGGAGGATTCGACTTCAGCGCGAATCCGCCGCCCGTGGCGACTTCGTCAGCGACGGATGTCGCAGAGCGGACATCGCGCAGCATCCTTGATCCGTATCAGTGGCTCGGACGCGAGAACTATGCGCTGGGGAATACGATCATAAACAAGAAGCAGGTGACCGTCCGTACCGCTCCGGCAGGTTCGATCGTCGGAACCCAGAAGAAGCTTGAGACCGGAAGGCTGATGGAAGGGCCGGTCAACCAGTTCGGCACCACCTGGTGGCGCGTCGACTTTCCTCAGGCACCTGACGGATGGGTTGAGTATGACGCCGTCTCGACCAAAGTCGGCTGGGTACGAACGCTCAATATCGTTCCTCTGGCATATTCCTTCTACCAACCGATCGGATACGGTCTGCTGTTCATCCTTCTTTTGACCTATATTTACTACAAGATCAAACTGGGAAGGGAAAGCAGGATCGCCGAGAAGAAGCTCGAGTTGCGCCGCGAGCAGTATGCCGAGGTTCCTAGGCCTATCGCTCAGATCATCGTCGAGAAGCCGGACGTGCAGGAGCTTCCTGGGTTTCAAGTTGAGGAGATCGTACCGGTTCAGGTTGCCGAGCAGAACGCACGCTGGGCGCATATCCAGGGACTTATCGCGTCATATAACCCAAGCGACTGGCGGCAGGCGATTATTGAGGCTGACATCATCCTGGAGGAGATGCTGGACAAGATGGCGTATGACGGAACGACGATCGGAGATAAGCTCAAGAACGTTGAGCGCTCGGACTTCGTGACGCTTGACAAGGCATGGTCAGCGCACAAGGTTCGAAACCAGATCGCGCACGGAGGATCTACCTTCAAGCTGACGCGCGAGATGGCGGAGCGCACCATCAAGGACTACGAGGAGGTGTTCAAGGAGTTTTATTATATTTAAGTCATGAAGATTGCGATCGTAACGGGAGGTGAAACGGGAGAACGAGACGTTTCAATTCGCTCCGCCAAGAATGTTGCGGATCTGATTGATTTTGCAGAAGTCACTACCTTTGTCTTCCCTGGTGAGACGGCTGATTTCATTAGGCGATGCGCTGAATTTGACCTGGCTATTCCCGTCATTCATGGTCTTGGCGGTGAGGACGGAAGCGTGCAGGGGCTTTTCAAGAACCTAAATATCCCATTTCTTTTTTCAGATATTGGTGCCCATGCGTTAGCGATGGATAAGTGTTTTACCAAGGAGGTGGTGGCTTCCATAGGGATACAGTCGCCAAAGAATACAAAAGAATTTCCCGCATTCGTAAAGCCGCGAAACGGAGGGTCGTCGGTCGCGTCAATGCTCTGTAAGACTGAATCTGATTACAGTATTCTTGTCATGCAGAACCCGAAACTCGAATTTATGACAGAACAACCCGTGCGAGGCAGGGAGTTTACGGTGGGTATTATTGAGAGAGGCAAGCAGGCTGTTGTGTTGCCGGTGGTTGAGATCATCCCCAGAGGAGAATTTTTTGACTATGAAAACAAGTATGATCCTAAAAAGTTGGCGACTGAGATATGTCCCGCAGAAATTGATGAGACGCTGGCCGCGGAACTAAAGAGAAAAGCAATCACGGCGCATACGCACCTGGGCCTCAGGCACGTATCACGTTGCGATTTCATCGTAACCCCTGATAACGAAATCTACTTTTTGGAAATAAACACGATTCCAGGAATGACCGATACTTCGCTTGTTCCTAAGATGATACAAACAGCAGGTCTCTCAATGAGAGACCTGCTGAAAGAGTGGTGTGATGAAGTTTCGGACTAAATCTCCCTCACCGCATACTCTGCAGGAGCATTCTTGAGGAACTGCTCGAGCTGCGCTCGGCCGAGAAGTCCTGCCTGCGCTCCGATCTGCTGCACAACGGACATCGAGTTGATCGGTCCCCAGAGCAGCGCCTCCTGAATAGGCTTGCCGAGTGCGAGTGCCGCGGTTACGGTCGAGGCGAACGAGTCACCCGCTCCTGTTCGGTCTACGGGATCCTTGAGGTCAGGGTACATCGGTACGAAATAGTACTTCTCGTCACAGAGCGCGTACGCACCGTTTGGCCCGTCCGTGATGACCGGAATTGTTGGGCCGAGCTCCTGCAGCTTCTTGAGCAGTGTTTTCATGTCGCCATCTGCAGTCCCGAGAATCTTCTGCGCCTCCTCCTTGTTGCAGAAGAACAGGTGGGTCTGCGAGTAGAGATCCTTGAGCGCCTCGTATCCGAGCTTGATCTGGAACGTTCCTGGCTGGAAGGCAAGCTTCACCGAAGGGTTCTGCTTGAGATATCCCGCGATCTGGTGGTGATACGCAAGCGAGTTTTCTGCAAGCGAGCTGAGGTACATGTACTTGGGAGCCGGCGAGACGTTCGGGAAGGCGTACGGAAACTCCGTATGCTTCACGAGGATCGTTCGTTCCGCACCGTACCGCAGCACGTAATGGTAGTTCGACTTCTTGCCCTTGTGCATCGTGACGAACTTCGTCTTGACGCCCTGGTTCTTGATCGTCCGAAGCTGCTCGCGTCCGAAGTCGTCGTCACCGGTGTTCGTAACAAGGGCTGACTTGAGTCCCAGTCGGTGCGCGCTGACCGCGGCGTTCGGGCTGTTTCCTACGGCGGGCACGACGACAACGTCCCGAAACGGGATCTTGTCTCCGAACTTCATGCAGAGCTCCTTGTCTCCGGCCGGATTGTCGGTCTCGATCCAGGCGTCGTTCAGTTCAATAAAGGCGTCAGTTACGACGTCGCCGATGGCGACAAAATCTAATTTTCCAAACATGGAGATAGTATAGCAGATATGCGGCTGTGCTATAATTGACCCATATGACACTCAAAGAACACATCCAGAAAGCAAAGCAGGAGGGAAAGGCGGTTGCCCACTTTAACATCTCAAATATCGAGGCGGTGCATGCCATCAGGGAGGCATGCGTCGAGACCGGACTGCCTATCATCATCGGTGTCTCAGAGGGCGAGGGCGAGTTCTTTGGCATCGCTGAGATTGCCGCTATTGTGAAGGCATATCAGGCGCAGGGTCTGCCGATATTCCTCAACGCGGACCACTCATACTCGGTCGAGCGCGCCAAGGCGGCGATCGACGCGGGATTCGACGCCGTTATCTATGACGGTGCGGAGCTTCCTCATGAGGAGAACATCAGGAACACCAAGGAGGTGGTTGAATATGCTCGGGCTAAAAATCCAAACTGCCTTGTCGAGGCTGAGATCGGATTCATCGGCAAGTCGTCAAACATGCTTGACGCGATCCCTGAGGGAGTGGCGACCGAGGAATTTCTGACAAAGCCGGAGGACGCGAAGGCGTTCGCGGATGCGACAGGCGTAGACCTGCTTGCTCCCGCAGTCGGCAACCTGCACGGCATGCTCAAGAACATGCCGAATCCGCGACTCGATATCCCGCGCATCCAGGCGATCTCGCAGACGACCGGTCTGCCGCTCGTGCTGCACGGAGGTTCCGGAACAAGCATCGAGGACTTCAAAAATGCCATCAGGGCGGGAATGGCGATCGTGCACGTAAACACGGAGCTTCGCGTCGCGTTCAAGAGCGCGCTTATCGATTCGCTTCAGAAGAATGCGGACCAGGTCGCGCCGTACAAGTTCCTCAGGCCGGCGCAGGACGCCATGAAGGCGGTCATTCTTGAGAAGCTGGAGATTTTCAATAACGCATAACACGCATGCCCAAAGAGCTTATTCTTAATCTGCAAAAGCAGCTGCAAGGCGACGTCGTCTTTGATGAGGAGACGCTGGCCAGATACAGTCACGACACCTCGCTGTTCGAGATAAAACCGATGGCGGTTGTCTTTCCAAAAACGGTCTACGACATCTCGCTCGTCATCAAGTTCGTACAGGACAACAAGTTCAGCGTTCCCGAGCTCGCGATCACGCCCAGAAGCGGAGGATCCGACATGACGGGGGGATCTATCGGTCAGGGACTTATTGTCGACGTGACCACGTACATGAACTCGTTCGAGATCGATGAGGACGGCATGGGCGCGCAGGTACAGCCGGGCGTATTCTACCGGGACTTCGAGCCCGAGAGCCTCAGGAAGGGAACGATCATGCCAGTGTATCCCGCATCGCGCAGCCTCGCGGCGTTCGGCGGCATGATCTCCAACAACTGCGCCGGAGAGAAGTCCCTGCAGTACGGACAGATGCGCAACTTCGTGGACAGTCTCAAGGTCGTGCTCGCAAACGGTACCGAGTACGAGTTCAAGCCGCTCTCGTTCGAGCAGGTGGATGAGATCATAAGCGGCAAGGACCAGTATCTGGCCGGCATATACCGACGCGTGTTCCACATGCTCGACCAGAACTACGAGTTCATCAAGGCGGCCAAGCCCAAGACGAGCAAGAACTCGTCCGGGTATGCGCTCTGGGACGTAATGGACAGGGAGAAGCGAACGTTTAATCTGGCGCAGCTGTTTACCGGCGCACAGGGAACGCTCGGCATGGTAACTGACGCGCGCATCAGGCTGGTGAAGGAGAAGCCGTTCCAGAAGATCATTACGGTCTTCATGCCGTCGTGGAACAAGCTTCCAAAATTGGTGAACGACGTTCTGGCGGAAAAGCCGGAATCGCTCGAGGTGTTCGATGACACGACGCTCAAGCTGGGGCTGCGGTTCTTTCCGGAGATTGCCAAGCGCATCGGCAAGCCGCTGCTGAAGTTCCTCTTCGATTTCGTCCCTGAGTTCTTCATCGGCATGCGCATGCTCGGCCTGCCGAAGCTGATTATGCTTATTGAGCTCTCGGCTGAAACCGAGGAAGAGCTAAGCCGAAAGGTGTCGGCAACGCAGCAGGCGCTGCAAGCCAACAGGGCGATCTTCCGAACCATCCCGACTGTCGCTGAGGCTGAGAAGTACTTCGTCGTTCGGCGTGAGAGCTTCAACCTGCTTCGCCAGAAGGTGAAGGGAAAGAACACGGCGCCGTTCATCGAGGACTTCTGCGTGCGGCCCGAGCAGCTTCCCGAGTTTCTTCCGCAGCTGCTTGCCATTCTCAAGAAGTACAGGATTTCCGTGAATGTCGCAGGTCACGCAGGAAACGGAAACCTCCACATCATCCCGCTGATGGATCTCAAGAACGAGAAGGAGCGGGCCAAGATCACCAAGGTGGCACAGGAGGTCTATGATCTCATTCTTTCGTACGGGGGAACGATTACTGCCGAGCACAACGACGGCATCATCCGAACCCCGTTCGTGAAGGAGATGTTCGGCGAGCGCATGTACCTCCTGTTCAAGGAGACCAAGAATATCTTTGACCCGAACAACATCTTCAATCCGGGCAAGAAGGTGGACGGAACGCTCGAGGATGTCGAGAGGTGGATGAAGAAGGCGTAGTCTCATAAGACGTGTTTGCATATAAAAAGACGGCCGATCCGGAAAGGATCGGCCGTTTTTATTTCGCCACGGCTGTCTTACTTGTAAGCCGGTGCGATGTTCGTGGTGATGTACGCCTGAAGCAGAAGCAGGGTCTGGACGCGAAGCTCGCAGTCCGCAGCCGATTCAAGCGGGTCGTACTCGCCGGGCTGGAGCCTGATCGACGGTTTCTCCTCGGATGCCATCGGAACGGTCGCCGTAAGCGTAAAGACGAGCATCCTCGGGTCGCGCTCAAGCACTTCCCGAAGGTAGCAGGTCAGAACGAGGTTCTCGTACTTTTCGATGGCAGGACCGCCGCTGCCGGAACAGTGATCGGTTCCTTTCCTGTATTTGGCGGCGGCACCCTCGAGATGGAAATACATCCCGGGATTGTGCCTCGACTTGCCCGATCGCAAGATGCGGGGACCACGGATGTGCGTTGTCCCTTTGTCGGCCGCATCAGGAAGATCGTGGATATCGGTGGCGAGGTGCTCAAGCAGGGTACGGAATTGCTGTAGTACTGGATGGTCCATTGTTGTGTGCGGATAGCTGTATAAATAATAACATTATTTATACATAATGTCAATATTCAATATTATGAAAATGAGAGGCTATTTTCTCCTGAATCCTGACCAGATTCCGACGATGGAATGGTGGTTGAGCGGGAACTCGAGCAGCACGTGCATCATGCTGAGGAAGTACAGGACGACGAGCCCGATCGAGTAGCTGTACAGGTAGACCAGGACGGCGGCAACCCAGATCAGGATAGTGAAGACCGCCTTGCGTCGGGACACCTTGTGCCACTTGATAACATTTACCTTGGAGAACCAGTTCAGGTAATGGTACGTGTAGGCGAACGCGATGAACCGCATGATCGACAGTCCCGCCGACGACTCGTAGATGGACCACTGGATGTCCGGGTTCCCGATATTGAGCAGGTTCATGATCTGCATGTTCACTCCCTCGAATGATCGGTACGCGTCGGTGATGTAGGCCGACAGGGAATAGTCTCGCCCCTCGATGGTGAATATCACGAGTGCCGCGGTAAGGAGGAAGTACAGGAGCACGTTGAAGTATCCGATCCTGCTCCCGCTGCGCTGCGCTCCCTGGAACATGAACAGGAGGGTGAAAACGCTGACATGGATGATCGTCGGAACCAGGATCGCAAAGAAGACGGCCCACCACTGCACGAGGTACGTAGCCAGAAGCACCGCGAATATCAGAGCGAACAGGACCATTCTCTGTGACTTGGTCCAGGGCTTGATGAACAGGATCGACGACATGAACGCGCCGGCCAACAGGAGGCTGGCCAGTCCCGCATGGACCATGTACCCGTTCGAGAACAGTCCGAGATAGAGCACGAATACTGCGGTTCCGATTCCGACCAGGGTCCAGACGTACTTTTTGCTGGATACGAAGAATGACCGGTCCTCAAGCCAGGAGATCTCGGTCAGGTAGTGCAGGGGTCCGAAAAACGCGTACGAGAACAGGAACACCTCGAACGGGAAGAAGAATGCTGCAACGGCGGAAACGACAAGCAGAAGAGTGTTTGCCGCGTCGACGGAAGTGATGTTGAATCCTGGTTTGGCTGGCTGCTCGGACATATGGCTTTGGTGGCCATATTCTATCACGGCCGTTGCGGGCCATTGCCTTTTCGTCCTTTTTATGTATAATCCATTCACTATGTTAAAACTGAAAGCAACCAAGCGAGAGGCCAACGAGGTGGCCGAGGCCGTCCGAGAGGCGGGTCTTATTCCTGCGGTCGTATACGGACCCAAGCAGGAGGCCGTTTCAATCAAGGTCAACTACCAGGAGTTCGAGAAGGCGCTCAAGGAGGCCGGAGAGTCAACCGTCGTTATTCTTGACGTTGACGGAACGGAGCACGAGACGCTGATCCACGACGTGGACTTCCATCCTGTGCGAGGAACGTACATGCACGCGGACTTCTACGCTGTCGAGAAGGGAAAGAAGGTGCAGGTGCACGTTCCGCTTGCCTTCGAGGGTGTTTCTCCTGCCGAGAAGAATCTTGGCGCTACGCTTGTGAAGGTGATGCACGAGGTTGAGGTTGAGGCTATGCCGAAGGACCTTCCTCACGAGATTGCCGTGGACATTTCGTCTCTTGTGGACCTTGAGTCCCAGATCCACGCGTCAGACCTCAAGATGCCTGCCGGAGTCGAGCTTGTAACCGGAGCCGAGGAGGTGGTTGCCATCGTCCAGGCCGTTGAGGAGCTTTCCGAGGAGCCGGCCGAGGCCGTCGACATCTCAAAGATCGAGGTGGAGAAGAAGGGAAAGAAGGAAGAGGAGGCTGCCGAGTAAGCTGATACCGTCTATATTTCACAAAAACCCGGAGGGAAACCATCCGGGTTTTTGTATGTTCAAGCTGTAAGATTGCCTTTTCTCGGGTGTCATATTTTGGTATACTATGTCACATATGTCACGACGGGTAACTTTTTTGTCCAAGATTGCCGGTATTACCGGATTGCTGGTGCTGACGGCCGCTTTCTTTACGCTTCCGGTACAGAGCCTGTTTGCCCAGAGCGAGGAGGAGCTCAAGAAGGAGCTTGAGAAGACCGAGGCTGAGATTGCGGAAGAGCAGCGAAAGCTCGAGGCTCAGAAGCGGCAGTCCAACCTCATCCAGACCGAGGTGAACAAGCTGACGACCCAGATTAATACTGCTCAAAAGAACATTGATGCCAAGGCTTCGGCCATCAAGGAGATCGGAAAGGACATCAGCATCAAGGACCAGACCGTGAGCCAGCTGAACAACAAGCTTGACCGCAGCACTGACATTCTTGCCGATATCGTACGAACCAAGAACCAGGTGGACGACATCTCGCTGGTCGAGATCATGCTCGCATACGACAACCTTTCGGATTTCTACAAG